>JAICQC010000433.1 GCA_025938055.1 Anaerolineales bacterium
CCATAAACAGTAGGCCTGTGATCATGGGAGAAGCTGTCATTCCAGAAGATCTTTCGCTCGAGCCACCACATTCTCCGGGGTAAACCCAAAGTTTTCAAAGATCACTTTATAGGGAGCTGAGGCGCCGTAGTGGTCGAGCCCAAGGATGGACGTGGCGTATCGTTCCCAGCCGAGCGTGGCTCCCGCCTCGACGGCAAGCCTGTTTGTGATGTGCTTCGGCAGCACAGACTCACGGTAGGCTTCATCCTGCTCCTCGAACAATTCCCAGCTGGGGAAGGAAACAACCCGTGTCTCAATTCCTTCTGCAAACAAGCGCTGCGCGGCAGAGTAGATCAGCGTGACCTCCGAGCCGGACGCCATGAGTATCAATTGCGGGTTTTCGCCGAAATCTTTCAGTACATACGCACCCTGCGCCAGCCGGACGAACGGCCCGATGGCGAGGGTCGGCACGGCTTGACGCGTCAATGCCAGCGCTGTGGGGCTTGTCTTGCGCGTGAGTGCCACGCGCCAGGCTTGCGCCACCTCGTTGGCGTCCGCCGGGCGGATGACCGTCAGGTTGGGAACCGCGCGCAATGCCATGAGGTGTTCGATGGGCTGGTGAGTGGGACCATCTTCACCCAAGCCAACGCTGTCGTGGGTGAAGACGAAGATGGATGGGACGCCGGAGATCGCCGCGATGCGGATGGCAGGTTTCATGTAATCGGAAAAGACCAGGAAGGTTCCGCCATAAGCGATCACGCCGCCGAAAAGATTCATACCGTTCAACGCCGCGCCCATGGCATGTTCGCGTACACCAAAGCGGAAGTAACGTCCGCCCGGATTATCCTTCTGGAAATCGCCCGCCTCCTCAAACTTTGTGTTGTTTGAAGGCGTCAGATCTGCCGAGCCCCCGACCAATTCCGGGAGCTTTGTGGATAACGCGTTCAGAACCTTGCCTGAAGAGGCGCGGGTTGCCAGTCCTTTTTCGTCGGCGGAAAAGACAGGAAGATCGGCATCCCAGCCCGCAGGCAGTTCACGATTGAGGCGTCGTTCCAGTTCAGCGGCGAGTTCAGGGTAGGCAGCCTTGTAAGCATCGAAACGCTTCATCCACTCTGCTTCGATTTCGCGCCCGCGCTCCACGGCTTCACGGTAGAACTCCAGCACATCGCCTGGGATGAGGAAATGCGGCTCCAGAGGCCAGCCGAGGTTTTCTTTTGCCGCGTTCAACTCTTCGTCGCCGAGCGGTTCGCCGTGCGCCTTGGCGGTCCCCTGCTTCTTGGGAGCACCAAACCCAATCGTCGTGCGGACCGCGATCAGCGAAGGGCGTGGATCTGCTTTTGCCGCCTGGATCGCAGCATCGACCGCTTCCACATCGTTCCCGTCCGCGACAGTCTGCACGTGCCAGCCGTAGGCTTCAAAGCGCCCGCCGCGGTCTTCGGTGAACGCCAGGTCGGTGGAGCCATCGATCGAGATATGGTTGTCATCGTACAGGTAGATGAGCCGCCCAAGCTGCAAATGTCCTGCCAGGGAAGCGGCTTCGCTTGAGACCCCTTCCATCAGATCACCATCGGTGACGATCCCATAGATATACGATTGGATGATTTCATACCCTGGCTTGTTGAACTGCGCGGCGAGGTGTGTGGCAGCCATTGCCATCCCTACTCCCTGACCGAACCCCTGCCCGAGCGGTCCGGTCGTCGTTTCCACACCGGGCGTCAAACCATACTCGGGATGCCCTGGAGTCTTGCTCTCGAACTGACGGAAGTTCTTGATCTCTTCCATCGGGAGATCATAACCTGTCAGATGCAGCAAAGAGTAGAGGAGCATGGAACCATGTCCGCCGGAAAGGATGAAGCGGTCACGTCCCGCCCATTTTGGGTTGACCGGGTTATGACGCAGGTGGCGCGTCCACAACGTAAAGGCCATGGCGGCTCCACCCATGGGAAGACCCGGATGACCGGAGTTGGCTTTCTGGACTGCATCCGCTGCGAGAAAGCGGATGGTATTAATTGCACGAAGCTGAAGATCGTTTGTCATATGTAACCTATTGAAAGAGGATAGTCCATTTTACCATTGGGATAACGGGGATATAATCGAAAATAATCATCCCATTCTGGAGAATGCACTTGCATCATTATTCTTTTATTGCGGAGCAGTTTGCGGCATCTGCCCGCGTCACAAATGTTCATGAGTTTGGCAACGGCAATATCAATGACACGTATTTAGTTTCAACAAATACAGCACTGTCCGAAGAAGGGCAATTCGTCCTACAGCGCATCAACACCCAGGTCTTCAAGCAGCCGAAATTGATCATGCAAAACATGCGTGCGTTCACCGAGCACGTGCGCAGGCGCGTCCGGGAGGAGGGGCACCGCTGGGAAATGCCGCGCGTGCTCCCTGCCTGCGATGGACAGGATTTCTACATAGACCCGGAAGGCAATTTCTGGAGAGCGATCAGCTATGTGCATGGCACACGCTCATTCGAGACCATCAAAGATACACGGCTGGCGTACGAAGTGGGTTATGCCCTCGGCACCTTCCAATACCTGATCAATGATCTGCCCATTAATATACTCGCCGACACGCTGGAAGGCTTTCACGTCATGCCGCGCTACCTCCAGAATTTCGATCGGGCATTGTCACGAAATGGACATTCATCCAACGCGGAATTGAAATACTGTCTTACGTTTGTGGAGCAGCGGCGCGAGTTTGCACACATCCTTGAGAATGCGCGCGAGCGCGGCAGGCTCCAGCTCCGGCCCGTCCACGGTGACCCGAAAGTGAACAACGTGATGATCGAAGAATCCACGGGACGCGCCATCAGCCTGGTGGACCTGGACACCGTAAAGCCAGGGCTGATCCATTATGACATCGGCGACTGTATGCGGTCGGGGTGCAACCCGCTGGGCGAGGAGACTGATCGCTGGGAAGCGGTCACCTTTGATCCGGAAATCGGCGCGGCGATCCTGGAGGGGTATCTCACCCAGGCACGCAGATTCCTGACAGCCGCCGATTACGAGTATCTCTTCGATTCCATCCGATTACTGACGTTTGAACTCGGTGTACGCTTCTTCACCGATTATCTTGCAGGAAATGTCTATTTCAAGGTAAAGCATCCTGAACACAATTTACAGCGCGCACTGGTCCAATTCAAACTGACGGAATCCATCGAGGCGCATGAGGCAGATATCCGTCATCTCATTCAAGGCATGGTATCCCCTGCGATATGAGCCAGCAGGCTTTCCGGTTAATTCCCTTTCCCACGTCTGGTATTCCGGCAATCGCCATCACAGGAAACGTTTCATTTCAAAGCAATGTCCTTGCTCTGCATTACTTGGTAGAGGGGAATATCGAGAATATTTTATTACCGTCGCCCTCTACTCATTCCAGCCGCAGAGATGAGCTTTGGAAGACCACCTGCTTTGAATTCTTTCTCGCGATCAAAGATCGGCCGGAATACTGGGAATTCAACATATCACCCTCCGGTGATTGGAACGTGTACAGGATGGATTCCTATCGGCGGGTCGGCTTCCGGGAGGAACCTGCGATTTCTCATTTGCCCGTTCAGACCCTACGAGAAAAAGATGAATTTTCGATGGAGGTTTCTGTTGATGTAGGCGCAATCGTTCGACCTGACCATGAACTGCAGATGGCTGTCACAGCCGTCATCCAGACGAAAAATGGCAACGAGACTTATTGGGCGCTAGCTCATCCCGCGCCGCAAGCGGATTTTCATATACGGCAAGGTTTTATTCTTTCACTGGCAGCGCAAACGTACCCTGCAAGTGGATCTGCCGCGGCTGATTGAGGGCCATCCAGGCAAGATACGCTGCCACCAATGCATCCAACTCCCTGGATGAAGGCAGGTTCTCGAGTGGAAGCTCCCCCTGAATCAGTCGAAAACGTGTGATCTCCTCGAACATATCCATCGGATCAGTAATTTGCAGTCCTTGCTCATAAAGGATCGCACTGCGCTGGAGACGACCCTCCAGAG
>JAICQC010000197.1 GCA_025938055.1 Anaerolineales bacterium
AATGATGTTATCGTAGGCTCCAAATATGATCGTGCGCTCGATGAACCTAACAGGTAGGTCCTCGAATAGTCTCTGCAGGTCAGACCTGGAATAGACGCGCACATGTGGAGCAAGCTTATTCCGTAAAATGCGCGGCAGGTAATTTACAAAAAGCTTGTTGCCAAAGTAATACCTGCCTTTCCAGTACACTCCATGTGTTTCGAAAGGATAGCCGCGGTTGGGAGCGAAAAGCACGATGCGCCCTCCGGGTCGGAGAGAACGGACCATCTCGCTGGTCGCGAGGCGGTCGTCCTGGACGTGCTCGATCACCTCATGGCTGAGGATCAAGTCGAAGCCACTGGCAGGAAATGGGAGAGATTCGCCCGCCGCGTTGACGATATGCGGAGAGTTGATCCGTGCCTCGGCGGCGCGCTCGAAGTCATATTCCAAGCCGATCACAGTTCCGCCAAGCGAGGAGAGTTGTTCTACATACATTCCCACACCACAGCCGTTTTCCAGGATTTGCCCACGAATCCGTTCGCCGCCCGCCCGCACGATCATCTCCAGTCTGCGCTGTTGTCCCGCCCGCCACACGTACGAAGGTTCGCCGCGTAGAGCAGCCTTGCCAAGGTTCCTTTGAGACATCTTAGCTATTATATCTTGCACGATTTATTCTGCTATGCTAAAATAGCCTTGTACGACGAATCGATCACCGCACGCACCGAGAAGTGGGCAACCCCCACTTTTCTGCTTGTAATACACAGTGCCGCAAAATTCTCTGAACTTGAAATTCTGATTTCAGCCTGTAAAACCATTCGAGTCTAGTTTTAAGTAAGGTAAGCGGTAGGAGTAACGGAGCAGTAAGCATGACAAAGAACGAGTTCGCCCTGGCTTTCAACGAAGTGCTGGAAGAAAAACAACTCTCGAAGGATATCATCCTTGGAGCGATCGAGTCCGCCATGGTTTCGGCATATCGGCGGGCTGTCAACGCGTCGACGGCACAACACGTGGAAGCCAAAATCGATCCCGAGACTGGTAAAGTCATGGTCTTCGCCGAGAAGGAAGTGGTGGAAGACGTACAGGAACCAAAGACCGAGGTCCTGCTAGAGGAAGCACGCAAGGTCAATCCCGAAGCCCAGCTTGGGGACATGGTGGTTGTGGAAACGACCCCGGCGGACTTTGGGCGCGTTGCCGCCCAAACCGCACGCCAGGTGATCCAGCAGCGGATTCGTGAAGCGGAACGTTCGAATCAGATGCAGTATTTTGAGCGGCAGGTCGGCGAGATCGTCAGTGGAATCGTCCAGGCGACCAATGCCCAGGCAACCACCGTAGGACTCGATATGAAGGCGGAAGGTGTACTGCCGGGTAATCAGCGGATTCCTGGTGAGCGCTTCAAGGTGCATGAACGCGTCCGCGCAGTAGTGCTGGAAGTGAAAGACGGCTCGCGTGGTCCGCAGATCGTCCTCTCCCGCGCGCATCGCAACTTCCTGCGGCGCCTGCTCGAAAATGAAGTCCCTGAGATCTATCATGGCGTGGTTGAAATCCGTGCGATCGCCCGTGAACCGGGCGCGCGCGCCAAGGTCGCGGTAATGGCCACTCAGGCAGGCGTGGACCCGGTGGGCGCGTGCGTGGGCATTAAGGGTGTCCGTATCCAAGCCATCGTCAAGGAACTGCACGACGAAAAGATCGATATCATCCAGTGGGATCAGGATCCCGTTGTTTATATTTCCAAAGCCATTAGCCCGGCGCGGGTGAGCGGCGTGTACCTTGCTGAAGTGGAAGGCAACCGCACCGCGACCGTGGTTGTCAACGAGGACCAGCTCAGCCTCGCAATCGGACGCGATGGACAGAACGCCCGTCTTGCCGCAAAACTGACAGGCTGGCGCATCGACATCAAGTCGCTTCCCGAAGCGGCAGCCGACGCGATCCGCAAGCTGCAAAGCGACAACGAGTTGGCTGGGCTCCTGCCGTCCGCGGTGGAATCCATCCCGGCGGTGGAAGAGGTGCTGGCAAAGAAAGCCGAGAATCGACCGGTCACTCCTGAAGAGTTCACCATGCTGAGTCAATTCGTGGATCGTGTCGAACGCCGCACGATCCAGATCAAGGAAGATGCGGCGCGCGCCGAGGAAGAGCGAGTGACCACTGCCCGCGCCGAAATCCCAACTGCTGCGTTCGGGATGCCGCTCGAGCAGCTTGGGCTTAAGGAACACGTCTTCAATATTCTGGTGGAAGCCGGCCTTGACACAGTTGGCGCGTTGATGATGTCCATGAAGATGGATACCAACAAGGTCCTGGGCTTGGCAGGGATTGGTCCGAAGGCGATCACAAACATCGAAGAAAGCCTGGCTGCCGTCGAGTTCCCCGAGCCGCCAGCCGCAGAGATCACAGAAGAAGCCCAGGCGGAACCCGTAGCCCAGGTGGAAGCTCAACCTGAAGCAGTGGCGGTTGCCCCCGAAGTGGCCCCGGTGGAGGAAGCGCCTGCTGGTGAGACGCCTGCTCCGGCGAAGAAAGAAACGAAGAAGGGAACCGAAGAGCCCGAAGATGATGAGCACGCCAAGGATGGCGTCTCACTGGATGAACTCTTCTCCATGAAGCCTGAGATCTTCCAAACCGCGGGCGGTGAGGAGGAAGAGTCGGCTGATAAGAAGAAAGGTAAGAAAGCCAAGAAGAAAAGCGTTGAACTGGAGTTTGACGAGGAGCGCGGCGAAGTCGTCGGACGCAAGAAGCACAAACGCGGCGACGGTGAGATTGGCGAAGAGTGGTAGTGTAGATATGGTGTCGTTGCGTTGCGCAATGACTTGAGATGAAGGTGCCTAAGAAACCTGTTCAGCGTGTAAAACATGTGCCCCAGCGGACATGCGTGGGCTGCCGTGAAATTCTGCCCAAGCGGAAGATGATTCGTCTCGTAAGGACCGCAGATGGAGTGCAGATAGACCCAACCGGTAAACTAGCCGGGAGGGGAGCCTATCTGCACGACCGGCGTGAATGCTGGGAACGTGGCTTGAAAGGCGCGCTTGGTCATGCACTCAAGATAACATTGACACAGGATGACCGGGTGCGACTGGAAGAATTTATGAATACCCTGCCCGTTGAGGCAGAGGTGATGAGGGCTGGTGAGTAGCCATATGTGACCGACTGAATCGCTCACTGGGCTGATCGCCAGCGAATGAGCAATGTAGCGCTTATGCCGTTGCTCATTTGAAGTTTGCAAAAGGAGGCAGCCCTATGAGTAGCAATGGAAACAAAATTGAATTGCCAGCCAGCATCGTGATCCGCGATTTGGCACAGAAAATCGAAAAAAGCCCCATAGATCTCATTAAAAAGTTGATGTCCAATGGCGTCATGGCTACCATTAATCAGGCAGTGGATTTTGATACTGCTGCAATTGTTGTAGCCGAATATGGTTTTGAAGCGGTTCCCGAGGTAGTGGAAGAGGTTGTCCTGGAGACCGGCGAAGTGCCGCTCTGGCGGCGGATGATCGCCGGAGAGGACGAAGCTCAGTTAATGGATCGTCCGCCTGTGATCACTATCCTCGGTCACGTGGATCACGGAAAGACCAGCCTGTTGGATGCCATCCGGCAGACAGAAGTTGCCGCAGGCGAAGCCGGAGGCATTACACAGCATATCGGCGCCTATCAGGTGGAACACAAGGGACGAGTCATTACATTTCTCGATACACCCGGTCACGCGGCGTTTACGCAGATGCGTGCCCGCGGCGCCCAGGGCGCGGATATTGTGGTCCTGGTTGTGGCTGCAGACGATGGTGTGATGCCTCAGACGAGGGAAGCCATTGCCCACGCTAAGGCTGCACGTGTCCCGATCTTGGTCGCGCTGAATAAGATCGACAAAGCCAATGCCAACCCGGACCGGGTGAAGCAGCAGCTCGCCGAACAGGAGCTGGTCCCGGACGAGTGGGGCGGGAATACCATGGTCATCCCGGTCTCTGCAAAACAGAAACAGGGCATCGAAGATCTGCTAGAAGGTATCTTGCTGGTTGCAGACAATACCTCGATCAAGGCAAACCCTGACGGGAAAGTGATCGGTACGGTCATCGAAGCTGAATTGGATAAATCCAAAGGTGTGATGGCGACGCTGCTGATTCAAAATGGAACCCTTGAATCGGGTAATATCGTTGTCGCCGGGACCGCGCATGGCAGACTGCGCGCCCTTTCTGACTATAAGGGCAAGCCTGTGAAAACGGCGGGTCCCTCGACCCCGGTCGCGGTGATGGGATTGAGCGATGTCCCTTCCGCGGGTGATTTGTTTGAGGTCGTTGATTCTGAAAAGGAAGCGCGCTTAATCGTCGCCGAACGTTCGGCGGTGGCAAAATCTCAGGCACAGGCGAAGAAGAAAGTTTCGCTCGAAGACCTGTTCAGCAGCGTACAGGCCGGTGAAGCGAAGGAACTGAATCTGATCGTGAAGGCAGACGTGCAGGGATCGCTCGACCCAATCGTGAGTGAGTTGAATAAGCTCGGAGAAGGTGAGATTGGCATAAAGGTGCTGTATGCAGAAACCGGTAACATCGGTGACAATGATGTTATGCTCGCCTCTGCCTCCAGCGCCATTATCATTGGTTTCAACGTCCAGGTGGACGTTTCTGCCCGACGCATGGCGGAAAAGGAAGGCGTGGATATCCGTCTGTATGAGATCATCTACCGCATGACAGAGGATATCGAAAAAGCATTAAGCGGTATGCTCGAGCCTGAGACGAAAGAACAGGTGATTGGGCGTGCGCAGGTGCTTGCAGTGTTCACCGCCTCGAAGTTTGGCAAGGTCGCGGGCTGCAAGGTGACGGATGGTGAACTGCGCCGTAATGCGCGTGTCCGGCTTTATCGCGGCACCGATATCGTCTATGAAGGCGATATGGGCTCTTTACGCCATGAGAAAGAGGATGTAAGAGAAGTCCGGCAAGGGTATGAGTGTGGTGTTGGTTTCAAAAATTTCAATGATATTCAAGTTGGCGATCAGCTCGTCTGTTACGTTGTCGAAAAATCATAATTAGAAATCGCCAATCGAAAACCGTAAATCATAAGATGCCGTCAGGAATTCGTCTTCAACGTATTGCGGATCGTATCCGTCAGGAACTTTCGGAGTTATTGATCCGTGAGATCAACGACCCGCGCTTGCAACAGATTTATGTGACCGACGTCAAAGTGGATAGGGAGCTGGCATATGCCGACGTCTACGTTTCGGCAGTCGAGGGTGCTTCCCGCTCTGCCGATGTTCTCGCGGGACTGGAGTCCGCCTCGGGTTTCTTCAGGCGGACTCTCTCTTCGCGCGTGGAGCTGCGTGCGTTCCCGCGTCTGCGGTTTCACTGGGACCCCACTCCGGAGCACGCTGACCACATAGAAAGAGTCCTTGCGGAATTACGGAAAAAGAAATAAACTCTGTGTCTTGCAAGAAACATTTTAGCAATCAAGAGGAACTTACATAGTATGAATAACGGGACAACCGGGGTTATCAAAGAACGCCTCGATAAATCAAAAAATGTCATTATTGCATCACACGTCAGACCAGATGGGGATGCAATCGGTTCATTACTTGGCTTGGGACTCGCCCTGCGCGATGCCGGGAAAACCGTGCAAATGGTTTTAGTGGATGGTGTTTCCTCCTCGTTCAAACACCTGGAAGGAAGCGAGCTGATCGTCAGGGAACCTGCGGGGGAACATGATACATTCATTACGGTGGACTCCGCCGATTTCAGGCGAGTGGGAAAAGTCTTTGAAAACTTTGGCCAGCCAGACATTAATATCGATCACCACAAGACCAACGAGAAGTTCGGCAAACTCAACCTGATCGAAGCCGAAGAAGTTGCCACGGCTGCGATTCTGACCCGGCATTTACCCGAATGGGGCTACCATATAACAAAACCGATCGCGGCTGCGTTGTTAACAGGGATCGTCACCGATACGCTGGGTTTCCGCACCTCGAATACAAATCCCTCTGCATTACGCTTGTGTGCAGAGTTGATGGAAACCGGCGTGAACATGACAGACCTGTATATGAAGGCGCTCGTTATGAAATCATTCCCCGCGGCGCGCTACTGGGGAGCCGGGCTTTCCCGCCTGGAACAAATGGATGGAATTGTATGGGCTACTCTCACACTGGAGGATCGAAAGAAATCTGGATACGGAGGGAATGACGATGCAGACCTCATCAATATAATTTCCGCCATTGATGGGAACAAGGTAGGTATGATTTTCGTCGAACAAAGCGACAATCATGTTAAGATCTCATGGCGCGCCCTGGAACCGGGAATCGACGTGTCGAAGGTGGCAAAGCATTTCAATGGTGGTGGTCACGCCGCTGCCGCAGGCGCAGATATTCCGGGTACGCTGAGCGAAATCCAGCCGCTAGTGCTCAAAACAACACAGGAAATGTTATCTCAAAATAATTCTCATTGATTATTTAGACAGATATGTCACAATTAAAATGATCATAGCCTTATAAGGAGGAATGAAAGTGAATAGCCAAGACTTAAAGAATGCAATCTCCGGGGTATTAGTAGTGGATAAGCCCGTTGGGATGACTTCTCATGATGTAGTGCAGGCGATCCGTAATGGAACCAATCTGCGGCGGGCGGGGCACACAGGCACGCTGGACCCTCGTGCCTCTGGTGTACTGGTGATTTTAGTAGGACCGGCTGTACGGTTAAGCGAGTATGTTTCTGCTTCGGATAAGCGATACCAGGCGATTATTCGTTTGGGCGGGAGAACCGATACCTTCGATGCCGATGGGAGGGTGACCCCAACGGCGCAGCCGGTTAACGTGACCGAGCAACAGTTCGAAGAAGTATTGAAAACCTTTGTCGGTGAGATCGAACAGACACCGCCTCCCTACTCTGCTGTCAAGGTGCAGGGACGCAAAGCTTATGAAATGGCGCGCAAAGGTGAGGAAGTGGAACTGGAACCCCGCAAGATCACCGTCCATCATTTGGAGGTGCTCGAATGGGCACCGCCTGAAGTAGTGATCGATGTACATTGTTCTTCGGGTACCTATGTCCGTTCGCTGGCAAACGACCTTGGTGAAAAGCTCGGCTGCGGCGCGTATCTCGTGGGTCTGCGCCGTACCAAGAGTGGACGCTTCTCTTTGCGAGACGCGGTGCCGTTGCGCAAGCTGCAGGAAGCCTTCCACGCGGGCAACTGGTACCAGTACTTGATCCCAGCGGCAGAAGCACTGGGCGATTGGCCGGCAGTCGAGCTCAGCCCCGACGATGTGGAAGGCGTACGCCACGGACACCGCGTGAAAGCCGCAGAAGGTACCGAGCTAAGTACTCGCGTGCGCGGGGTCAGTACACAGGGTGAGCTGGTTGCGCTCATGGAAGCTGTTCAGGGTGAAGACGGTACCCCCGCCTGGCAGCCGAAGAAGGTATTTTTCACTTCAGACTAATGCCTCAACTGCGCTCGGCGCGCACTATGCAACATTATCGCTCTCTCGAGGAAGTTAATCTGCAAAATTCCTGGTTGACCGTTGGCGTCTTTGACGGCGTCCATCTCGGCCACCAGCAAATCATGAAGAAACTTACGGCGGGTGCTCATGCCAATGACGCGCCTGCTGTTGTTTTAACATTTGATCCTCATCCTGTCTCGGTCCTGAGTGGACACGAGATTAAATGCCTGACGCTCCCGGATGAGCGTGCCTCGCTGCTCGGGCAGCTTGGTGTGGATGTGGTCATCACCGAGCGCTTTACGCGGGAACTTTCGCAGGTGACCGCCTATGATTTTATGGCGCGGCTGACGCGTGAACTTGGGCTTAAGCATCTGTTGGTCGGCTATGACTTTGCCCTCGGGAAAGGACGTGAAGGCAACGCGGCGCGCTTAACTGAAATCGGTTCGGAGCTTGGCTACCACGTTGAGGTGATACCCGCCCTGAGCGACGAAAGCGGCGTGATCTCATCCACGGCGATCCGTAACTTGATCGAGCTCGGGAACGTTGCCGAAGCCGCGCGCCTGCTCGGGCGTCCATACAGCCTGCACGGACCTGTGATCCGCGGCGATGGGCGCGGCAGAACGATTGGTGTACCGACCGCGAACCTTGCGTATCCCCGCGAGAAGCTGATTCCCCCCAAAGGAATCTATGCGTGTTGGGCGTATCTACATGACAGACAATACCTCGCGGCAATCAATATTGGAACCAACCCGACCTTCACCCCTGAGAAGCAGACTCTCAACGTCGAAGTACATCTGCTCGATTTTGACGAGGAAATTTATGGAGAGGACCTGCGGCTCGAATTTGTTGCGCACCTGCGCGATGAGCTAAAGTTTGATTCAGTCGATGCTTTGCTCGAACAGATTTGGAAGGATATCGAGCTCACTCGCAAAATGTTGATCCAAGACTAAATAGGGAGCCATGCTTTGAATGCATCGTATGCGCGGCTTTATGATCACGCTAATT
>JAICQC010000500.1 GCA_025938055.1 Anaerolineales bacterium
CGCTTGATGACAGAGAGGGAACGCGTCGGATTTTTGCAGGAATACTTTTATTACAGTGGTTGGATTCCGTTCCGCGCGACGCCGACTCCCACCATCACGCCGACGCTGACTCCCATGTCCATCCCGCCTGTTTCCGGGACGCCTGGTCCATAATTGATTCGCTTTGGAGTCCGACAGCTTGCTGTCGTGTCTTGGGGAGCTCCCTGACTCCAAAACTTACAGGAGTTATTCCATGACCATTTACGATATTTCCCTGACCCTTTCCCCGAATCTCCCCACCTGGCCCGGCGACCCGAGGCTCGAACTGGAAAAATTCGAATCCATGGATAAAGGTGCGCACAATAATGTCTCACGCATCAGTTCGAGTGTTCATATTGGCACCCATGTGGATGCACCCTACCACTTCGTCAACGACGGCCGGACGGTGGAGTTGCTTCCGCTTGATGTATTGACCGGTCCCTGTTACGTCACGCAGCTCCCGGATGGGATCGAGGCGATCACTGCGGAGGTGCTCGAGCGGACTGAGATCTCATCGGAGATGAAGCGCGTCCTTTTCGGCACGCGAAATTCTCACCTCTGGGCGAAGGGTGAATCTCAGTTCCAAACGGATTTCGTTGCCATCACTGAGGATGGCGCGGAATGGCTGGTCGAGCACGGCGTTCAACTCGTCGGAGTGGATTACCTTTCCGTTGCCCCCTATGGCGATTCGGTGCCGACACATACAATTTTGCTTAAAGCAGGAGTGGTCGTCGTTGAAGGATTGAATCTGTCGAGTGTGATGCGCGGCTTTTATGATCTCTACTGCCTGCCACTCAAGATCGCGGGCTGCGATGGGGCACCGGCAAGAGCTATACTAATTCAGAAATAAGTGCTTTCCTGCGCTTCGACTACGGGACAGAAGAGCGCTGTCCGTCCCCGTGCGAAGGATTTAATCAAAATAAATATTCAAGTCCGAACAGTCGAAGCGGTTTCCGCAGTTGGGACAGGTCACTTTGCAGTTTTTTTCATACATCTCATGACCACATCGGTCACAGATATAAAGGCGGCTTTTGCCGACTGCATTTTCGTCCCATCTGACGGGCTTTAGCAGTGAATGATCGAATTCCGCGATCCGTTCTATACCAAGTCTCCTCACTTCGTTAATGGTTGCCTCGGCGTCGCTGCGTAATTCTTCCACCTGGATTCCCCGGCAAACGGAGGGCCAATCCTTCATCCATCTCTGGCTGCGTGCATAGACTTTGACCGCGCCGTTGTAATTGCGGCGCGTAATGTGCAGATAGACGACCGCGATCTGCAGGATGCCGCGGTACAGGTCGCGCACTTTGCCCTTCTCAGCATTCCAGGCATCCTCCAGAGCCTCGTGCGCCTCAAAATATTCGCCCGCGTTGAACAGGCGCAGCCCTTCCGCGGCTCGCGGATGAAGGGGCGCGTGACAGAGATCATTCATCAATTCAGTCATAGGGAGGGTGCCTGTAATTATAGTCGTAATGGTAAAATTCACTCTCGATTATGCGTTCCCTGTTTGAAAATAAATGCCTGATCCTTTTGCTTGCCGCACTCGCATTGGGGGCTTTGACGGTGCTCGCCATAAGCCTGGACGAGATTCCTTTTCGCGCAGGTCAGCGCTTTATACGGGAGGATGTCCTATTGGCTCCCATCCCTGCCGTCGTCGAAGAAGAAATCTGGGTGGAAATTCCTCTCTGGCAGCAATTAATTGTCTTGATTCTGCTGGTGCTCCTCGTAGTCCTGATCGGCTTGCTGCTGTCACCCGAAGCGCGCAAGCGCATGTTCCTGCTGCTCATACGGGTGGCATTTACGTTCTGGGCAATCTATTTTCTCTTCAAGAATTATGGCGAAGAGTTGTTTGGATTTAATTTCCAAAGACCGGCGGGGAATGCGTTGAGCGATGAGGAGGTCGTACCTATGCCTCTCTTCGAACCACCGCAGGTTTCCCCGGTATTTTCCTATTTAATTAGCTTTGCATTTGCATTGATCTTCCTGGCAGTGATCTGGCTGCTCTACCGCGGCTGGCAAAGGTATGCGGCACTTCACAGAACCCAGCCATTGGATGAGATCGCGAGGATTGCGCGCTCCTCACTGAATGACCTGTCTTCCGGTCGGAATTCCAGTGATGTGATTATCAATTGTTATCTGCGCATGAGCGACGTTGTTTCCCACAGGCGCCAGTTGCAACGTGAGAGCGCCATGACGCCACATGAGTTTGCCATGCGACTCGAGCAAGCCGGGCTGCCTGGTGACGCCGTGACGAGGCTCACGCGCCTGTTTGAGGGTGTACGCTATGGCGATAGAAAGTCCGGACCCAGGGACGTCAACGAAGCGGTTAGCTGCCTCAAGACCATTCTGCATTATTGTGGGGAACCAGTATGACGCGCGAACGGCGCTGGCTGATCCTCACCGGCGCGTTGATTATTGCGGGACTCTTAGCCTTCCCCTTGCGCGGAATGATCTATGACACGATCGTGATCCCTGCGGCATTTATCGCCTGGAACCTCAACCTGCTGTACCGTTCGTACCCGCAATGGGTCTGGTGGTTTGTCGCCATTTTTGTTGTCTTCGTGATGATCGTATTCAGCCTCGTCCCTCGCCCACAAGCCCGCGGTCGGCAGGAAGAAAAGCCCAAGCCTCCCCAGGGACCAGTGGAGGGATTGGCTGTGGGACTGCTCAGGGCGGAACAGGGCATTTACTTCAAGTGGGTTGTTGCCAATCGGCTGGGAAAGCTTGCTTATAACATTTTGCGTCACCGCGAAAGCGGCAGGCCGCGCTCGGTCTTTGCACCGCTGCTCGGGGCGGATTGGGAGCCCTCGAAAGATGTACAGAACTATCTCGAGACCGGCTTGCATGGGTCCTTTGCAGATTTCCCCCATGTGAGTCGATTCTCTGGCACACGGCAAAAGACACCGCTTGACATCAATGTTTCTGAAGCCGTTGAATTTCTTGAATCGCAGGTGGAAAATGGCAGGTCAGGTGTATAGCAGCCCGGCAGCAGGTTGTGCTTTTTAGGAGTGTTTCGCGAAAAGCCTGCCTTATACTTAACATCGGAGTCAAACGTGACAGATATTTCTCAGGTTTCATCGCTCAGCAGACAGGTCATCGCCGAAGTGGAGCGCGCCGTTGTTGGCAAGCGCTCGCTGCTCGAAATGATGATGGCATCCATGCTGGCGGGCGGGCACATCCTGCTCGAAG
>JAICQC010000437.1 GCA_025938055.1 Anaerolineales bacterium
GTCAATATGACTCGACGGGTTGGCAGGCCGCCGGACGCAGCCCACATTCAGGAATGTCGACATGGCAGACGAGACAGAACATCTCACCAAGCAAGAAGGTGAGGCCAGCGCGTTCGACCGGGAACTCAATCTTCAGTTTCTGGTCGGGCTGGCGCGTGCTTACGGCGGGGCGCTCATCTTCGCGCTGCCAATGCTGATGACGATGGAAATGTGGTGGCTGGGATTCTATATCTCTCCGCTTCGTCTGGCACTCTTCACTCTTTTTAACATTCCTCTGCTCATAGGGCTTTCCTACTACGCCGGCTTTGAAGAGACATCCCAATTAATAGACGATGTAGTGGATGCCTTCGTGGCATACGCGGTCGGTGTGATCGCTTCCGCGGCGTTCCTTCTATTGTTTGCGGTGATTGGGCCGGACATGTCTGCCGATGAGATCATCGGGAAGATCTCGATCCAGGCTGTGCCTGCCAGCATAGGTGCGTTACTCGTTCACAGCCAGTTCGGTGAGCAGCAGCGCAAGGAAGAAGAAAAAAGACGCAGCGCACGCTATGGCGGCGGCTTATTCCTCATGGCTGTGGGCGCGCTCTATCTTTCTGCCAGCGTAGCCTCCACCGAGGAGATGCTATGGATCTCGTACCGGATGACCGAGTGGCACATCGTTGCGCTGATTGTGTTCTCCTTGCTCGTGATGCAAGCCTTCGTCCATGCCGCCATTGTTCGAGGAAAATCGGCGGTCCTCCCGGATACCACCCAGGTCTGGGCCATCTTCATCCGCTTTACGGTAGTCGGATACTGCATCGGGCTGCTCATCAGCCTCTACCTCCTCTGGACATTTGGGCGCACCGATGGGCTGGCGACGGGAGAGATCATCCAGGCAACGATCGTACTTGGGTTTCCTGCCGCGCTCGGCGCAGGAGCCGCACGGAGGATTCTCTGATGACAAAACGTTCAAAGACAAGCAGCGAGATTCCCTCCTGGGAATGGGTGCTTGGAGCCATTGGATTTGTGTTCGTCGCGGCTTCAGTTGGATTCATGCTCTATCAGGCGTTCGTTGTGAATGAATTCGCCCCGGAGATTTTAATTGAAACGGAGGCAATAGAGCCCAGTGGGAATGTTTATCTCGTCAAGATTCGGGTAGCGAATCGCGGCGGATTGGTTGCCGCCGGTCTGGTGGTCGAGGGCATACTCAAAGACGGTGACGAGATTGTGGAAACCAGCGAGATCACGATAGACCATGTTCCGGCGGGTTCCGAGAGGAAGGCGGGGCTTTTCTTTACGAGAGATCCTGAGGGCCTCGACTTGCAGCTTCGGGCGAAAGGTTACCAGCAGCCATGAGAGCGAGAGTAGGATGACAGTCAGTGTTGATCAAAATGGTGTGCAGAATATTTCGGAACAGCAGAGCGCATTTGTGGATGGGCGCACGCTGGCTGACGAGCTAAGCCGCACACTTCAAGGCGAAGTTCGCTTTGATTCGGGTAGCCGGGCGTTGTATGCAACGGATGCCTCCAATTATCGGCAGGTGCCCATCGGTGTGGTCATTCCCAAAAGCGTAGACGATGTGATTGCGGCAATAGACCTGTGTCGTAAATATGGCGCGCCGGTCTTGCCGCGCGGAGGCGGGACCAGCCTGGCGGGGCAATGCTGTAATACAGCGGTGGTACTGGATTTCACCAAGTATCTGAACCAGATCCTCGAGATCGATCCGCACCGGACAGTGGCGCGCGTGCAGCCGGGCGTAGTCCTGGATATACTGCGCTCCGCGGCTAAAGAATACAGGCTCACATTTGGGCCCGACCCGGCGACCCATACGCACTGCACGCTGGGAGGCATGATCGGAAACAACTCGTGCGGCGTTCATTCAGTCATGGCAGGGCGGACGGCAGATAATATTGAAGAACTCGAAATCCTGACCTATGATGGGTTACACATGAGGGTAGGCGAGACCAGCGAAGAGGAACTGGAAAGAATCATTTCCGAGAGCGGGCGCAGGGGCGAGATCTATTACGGTTTGAAAAGTTTGCGCGATCGTTACGCGGACCTCATCCGCCAGCGCTTTCCCGAGATCCCTCGACTGGTCTCTGGCTATGGCCTGAGTCAATTACTGCCTGAGAATGGCTTTCACGTGGCACGCGCACTGGTGGGCAGTGAGGGAACCTGTGTCACCGTACTGGAAGCCTCCCTCCGCCTGGTGGACAGCCGGCCCGAGCGCGCCCTCCTGGTGCTCGGCTACCCGGATGTGTACACCGCTGGCGACCATGTCCCGGAAATCATGGAGTATGGACCGATCGGACTGGAAGGTATCGACGACCTGCTGATCGATTATATGAAGCGGATCAAGATGCACGCTGAAGATGTCCAACTTCTGCCGGAGGGTCGCGGCTGGCTGTTGGTGGAGTTTGGCGGCGATGACCGTGAAGAAGTCCATGCACAGGCGCGGCATTTGATGGAGGAGCTAAAGCGAAAAGATCACCCGCCGAGCATGAAGCTGTTCGATGATGTCGCTCAGGAAGAGCGTATTTGGACGGTTCGTGAATCTGGCTTGGGCGCGACCGCGCATGTTCCTAGCGAACCTCTCACCTGGGAAGGCTGGGAGGACGCAGCGGTTCCTCCTGAGCGGTTGGGAGATTACCTGCGTGATTTCCGCAAATTATTGAACGAATACGAATATGGATGCTCGCTCTACGGCCACTTTGGGCAGGGCTGCGTTCATACCCGTATTGACTTCGATCTTCAAACGGCTGAGGGTATCCGCAAGTTTCGTTCCTTTCTCGAGGAAGCCGCCGACCTGGTAGTTTCCTATGAAGGCTCTTTTTCAGGAGAGCATGGGGATGGGCAGGCGCGTGCCTCCCTGCTGCCAAAAATGTTTGGCGAGGAACTGGTGCAGGCGTTCGGTGAATTCAAGGCGATTTGGGACCCGCAGGGCAAGATGAACCCGGGCAAGATCGTTGACCCCTACCTGCCAGATCAGAATCTGCGGCTTGGGTCGGATTACCGCCCCTGGGATCCTAAAACAATCTTCCGGTTTCCTGAAGATGAAGGAAGCTTTGCCCGCGCTGCCCTACGCTGTGTTGGCGTGGGAAAATGCCGCCGCACGGCGAGCGGGACGATGTGTCCCAGCTATATGGTCACTCTGGAGGAGAAGCACTCCACCCGCGGGCGTGCCCGCCTGTTGTTCGAGATGCTCAATGGAGAAGTAATTGGGAAGCAAGGCTGGAAGGATGAAGCCGTCAAAGAGGCGCTTGACCTGTGCCTGGCTTGTAAAGGCTGCAAGGGGGAATGCCCGGTCGATGTGGATATGGCAACCTACAAAGCTGAGTTTGCCTCCCATTACTATGAAGGCAGGCTGAGACCACGAGCAGCCTATACCTTCGGCTTAATTCACTGGTGGGCGCGGCTGGCTGCGGTCGCACCGGGGCTGGCAAATGTATTCACCCAAATGCCGGTAATACGAGATATCGCCAAGTGGGCAACGGGCATAGCGGCTGAGCGACAGATTCCGGCATTTGCATCCGAGACGTTTAAAGCTTGGTTCCGAAAACGCCCTCTACAAAATAAAGGCAACCCCCGCGTCATTCTCTGGGCAGACACATTCAACAACCATTTCTATCCTGAGATACTTAAGGCAGCGGTGGAAGTCCTTGAGTCTGCGAGTTACCAGGTGATCGTACCGCAAGAGGCGCTGTGCTGTGGACGACCCTTATACGACTGGGGGATGCTCGATCTAGCCAAAAAGCAGCTTCACCAGATCCTCACGGCGCTCAAGCCTCACATTCAGGCTGGTGTTCCCGTTGTAGGACTGGAGCCAAGCTGCACGGCTGCCTTTCGAGACGAGCTGACTCATCTGATCGATCATGAAGATGCGCAGCGGTTAAAGAAGCAGACCTACACTCTGGGTGAGTTCCTCGATAAACAA
>JAICQC010000318.1 GCA_025938055.1 Anaerolineales bacterium
AAGGAGCAGGGGAAACACCTTGAGGCGCAGCGCATCGAACAACGGACCCGCTACGATCTGGAAATGTTAAAGGAAGTTGGGTATTGCTCCGGCATTGAGAACTACTCGCGTCACCTCGATGGGCGCGCCCCGGGCACGCACCCGTGGACGATGATCGACTTTTTGCCGAGCGATTACCTGCTTGTGATCGATGAGAGCCACATGACGATACCGCAGATCCGCGGCATGTACAACGGCGACCGCGCCCGCAAGGAGACGCTGGTGGAATATGGGTTCCGTTTGCCAAGCGCCATCGACAACCGCCCGCTCAAGTTCGATGAATTCGAACAGGTGATGGGGCACACCATCTACACGTCCGCAACGCCGGGACCCTACGAGATGGCGAAAGCGGACCAGGTGGTGGAGCAGATCATTCGCCCGACCGGGCTGATCGACCCGGAGGTGGAAGTGCGTCCCACAACCGGGCAGGTGGATAACCTGATCGGCGAGATCCGGGAACGCGTGGAGAGAGGCGAGCGCGTCTTGGTCACCACGCTCACAAAACGAATGTCTGAGGACCTATCCGAGTACTTACAGGAACTCGGGATGAAAGTCCACTACCTGCATTCGGAGGTGGAGACGCTCGAGCGCGTCGGCATCCTGCGCGACCTGCGACTGGGCGTGTTCGATGTGCTGGTGGGCATCAACCTGCTGCGTGAAGGCCTCGACTTGCCCGAGGTGTCGCTGGTGGCGATCCTCGACGCGGACAAGGAAGGTTTCCTGCGCTCAGGCACGGCACTGATCCAGACCATCGGACGCGCCGCGCGTCACGTGAGCGGACGCGTGATCATGTACGCCGAGCGCATCACCGACTCGATGAGATTCGCCATCGACGAGACGAACCGCCGCCGTGCCAAGCAAATGAAGTACAACGAAGAGAACGGCATCGTCCCGGTCAGCATCCACAAGGCGATCCATGACCTGACGGAGGAGTTTTCGGAGAAGGCTGTCAGCGAAATGCGTGGGGAATATAAGGCCAAAAGTGTAATGGATATGCCGCGCAATGAGATCCAGAAGATCATCCAAGAAATGGAAAAGCAGATGAAGGACGCGGCAAAGAACCTCGAGTTCGAGAAAGCCGCCGCCCTGCGCGATGAAATGTATCAATTGAAGAATCTGCTCGCGGAAGATGAAAAACTGAAGCCGTGGGAGAGAATAAAGCTGCTGATGGGCGAGGAATGAGGGGAGATTAGGGGTTGGTAATTGGTAACTAGTAATTAGAAGAACAGCGGACATCAGGAAAGATGTTCCGCTGTTCTTGATTCTGTATCAGTTATAGTTTGAACGTGAACATCACTGAGTCGGGTAATGTTTCTTCTCCACCGGCGGATTTATACATTGCCATGGCGGGCAGGTTGGCGCGGTCTGTGAGGACCCACGCCTCGGTGCAGCTGGATTGTTGGGCAATGTTCAGTATGGTTTGCATGAGGGCTTTCCCGATTCCCTGACGCTGGTGGGTGGGCGCTACACCGATTTCGTTGATCCAGAGTTCGGGCGCGGGCTTGTCCGGGTGGAGGTAGATCACCGCGCTCACGAAGCCAACAACAACGTTGTTATCCAGCGCGACCACCAGGCGATGACGCGGGTCGGCGAGGAATTCCTGCGCGGAGGACTCTACGATGGGATCATCAAAGACATCTTCTGCAACGTTGTTGAGGATGTGTAAATCGCTTGGATCAAGTAGTTTTATAGCAAACATACAGGTTGTTAATTGCTGAATTTGTTAAGTATCATTCTTCGCTCCGCTCAGAGTGACATATCTTGCGGAATATCAAGCCAGCTCGTCGGCGAAGCCGTGATTGACGTCGCGGTGATGGCGTTCATCCTCGCGGACAATGACGATCAGGTCACGCAATTTTGCGTCAGGCGGTAGTTTCCAGTAATCGATAGCGATTTGGGGCGCAGGGACGTTGGGGTGGATTCCTCTATCCACATGATCCAGATATTCCGTGTAACTGATGATGGCTTCCTCCTCGAAGTATCCCACCACGCGGTGTGCCGTCCTGGGAGAGATCAGATAGAGAAGAAAGAATCCGTTGAAGAAAATGCCCTGGGCAAGCAAAATAATCAAGCGTTCGAGCCGCGAAGGCTGGGCGATTTTTATAAATGCCATCAAATGCATCCGTTCGTTCTCTGCTTCCTCCAGAAGTGTACTGATCCAGCCGTGATCGTTTTCCATGCGTCGCAGGGAACGCAGATGCTGCAAGGCGCCGCCCACCATGCCCGGCACAGCAGCAATGGTTTCCAGCACAACTGCACGATGACCATAACGGCCAGCGAAAAAAGTGTCCGCCACGAACCGCGCGAGTTTGGTAATCGCCAGCGCCACCCGGTCGGAAAAATCCTCCGGGACGTGATGTCGTCTAAGTGTATTCTCATCAGACATGGGATACTCCTATAAAATGGTTCCTACAATCCTCGATATTTTGGTACCAGTACTCCCTCAAGAACTGCCGCTACGGTTTCATCCAATTGGTGATCCCGAAAGAAGACTGGCTTATTGCGCGCCGCCGGCGGGGTAGAACCATAAAAAGCATTGATTTCTTTGAACGGCAGAGCCAGGACTGCGTTCGCTCTTCCTGATAAGTTCTCAAAAGCGACTTTAGATAACGCCTGGTCAGCCCAGCTTTCGCTATTCATGAGCAGGGCGGATGCCAGAGCTGAATCCAGAATGCGGGCTTCGAAAATACGATACAGCCTGGCTGTCGGGTAGCCTCGCGCATGAATGTTCTCCGTGGGAGATGGTTCATTTTCGATGACCGTTCCGAGCGGCTTCATTATATACTGCTCGGACTTCAGGTTGATTTTCAGGGACTCAGCAAACTCTTCAGACAGTTCACGCCGCGGGTCAGATTCAAAGACAGCAGCATCAGCGTCTTTGAAATGCTCCAGGCAAAAATCTCGCACCGCCTTCCAGTCGGAGGGTCTGATAAACAGGCGAAGGTCCCGTTCGTCATGCGAAGCTTCGCTGTCGAAGTGAAAGTTGCCTATAAGGTCCTGTAGGAGCCTGAGATCATGAAATCGGAGCGCGCCGCCAAACGGTTGCGCCTTTACATCTACAAACTGCCGGTCATCTTCTTCCAGGCGAGTTGCCTTGCGTTCGAGAGCCAGCATAAGTGTGCCATCGCCGGGATGCACAAAGAGCACTCTCACGAGAGCAGCGACGCTCACGCGTAAACTTAACTCGTCCGTCGCGCCGATGCCGATCATCATTCTTCGGACGCAAACGTGAGCGCCTGTTCCAGAGTCATCGCCTTGCCTTTTTTCTGCGCCGCCATCCATTCATCTTCGCGTAAGGCAGAGCGGATGATCTCCTCGTTCGCTTCCACTTCGACGCGGTCAGCCGGCCACCACTTGCCGCCCGTAGAGAACAGCAGGGACTGCCCTGCGCTGAGCATAATGGCTCCCCATTCGGCATTTCCCTGCCTGGCTTTCAGACCAGCCAGCCCAGCCATGCATTCCGCCATGCCGCGCCGATTGCCCAACCGTCGGAACATTGCCAGGCTTTTTCGGAATTGAGATTCGGCACGGGCATAATCTCCTTCGTGTTGTGCGATATACCCCAACGTGTGGACGAACCGCGCCACATCACCCTTATCGCCTGTATCACGCAGCAAGGCTTCGCTCTCTTCGTAATATTTCCGTGCCAGATCATATTGTCCTTGTGTACGGGCTACCTCGCCCAGATTGTTCAGCGCGAAAGACAGGAGCCAGTGTTCGCCCAGGGCACGGGCTTCCACCTGGGCTTCCTCATGCAAAACCCGCGCTTGTTCTGAGTTTCCCAGCCCAAGTTCCACGTTTCCGAGATGGACGCGCGTTATAGTGCGGAAGTATGGGTGGTTCTGCTCCTTGAATAATTCCAGGGCTTCCTTCAATAAAGGCTGTGCGGCGCTATCACGACCCATATTGATTAAAGTCACCGCGTTGGTCATGAGCACGAAAGGCATCAACTCTTCGTCTTCCAGCCTTTGCACGATCCCCAGACTCTGTTGTATTTGCGCCAAACTAGTCTCTGGCTCGCCCTGCCACGTCGCAAAAGCTCCACTGGATAAAAGAACCATTGCGCGGGGCTTAGAGTCCCCCTGGATGGCAGGAGATTCTAAAGCCCGGTTTGACCACATGCGGCCCTCACTAAAGTACCCTCGGCGATACCAAAACCATTCCAGGGCGAAGACGAGTCCCGCCGCGAGCTCGATACGTTGTGGCGTGGCTAGACTCCATGTCAACGTGGCGCGAATATTGTCATGCTCGCGTTCAAGCCAATTCAGCCAATACAGGCCTTTCGGGGAATACATTTCAAATGATATCTGATTGAGAATAATGGTTCCATAATATTGAGCATGTCCCGCGCGCAACGAATCCATTTCGCTGCTGGCTTCGAGGTGTTCCAGTGCATATGCACGTATTGTTTCCAGCATACCAAAGCGTGGTTCGCTATTGGATATGTCTTCCTGTCTTAATAAACTGTTATTCACCAGCGAGGTGGTGACTTCCAGAATATCGAATTTCTTTTCTGCATTGCACACTGCTTCAGCGGCTTCCAGTGTGAATCCACCCACGAACACACTCAAGCGAGCATATAACTTTTTCTCCTCTTCATTCAATAAACTGTAACTCCACTCGAGTGTGTTGCGAAGAGTCTGATGACGAGACGGCAGATCACGCGCACCGCCGGTCAGAAGTCTCAGACGATCATCCAACCGGGACAGAATTGCCTGCGGTGGCAGGAGTTTGACTCGTGCGGCGGCGAGTTCGAGGGCAAGAGGCAGGCCATCGAGACGGCGGCAGATTTCGGCCACGGCAGAGGCGTTGTCTTTTGTCAATACAAAGTTGGGATGAGAGGCGCGTGCCCGTTCCACAAACAGGAGCACAGATTCGTTTCCGGCAAGGTCTTCCACTGTCACTTCATCGGTTGGAGGCAAGTCCAATGGCGGGACGGGGTATTCGTGTTCGCCATGCAAATTAAGCGCAATACGGCTGCTGGTGATAATCTTCAAATGCGGGGCAGAGGCAAGTAAGTCGGCTACAACAGGCGCGCTTGAGACGAGTTGTTCAAAGTTATCCAATACCAGCAATATACGTTTGTCACGCAGATAGTCTTTTACATTCTCCAGTAAGGGGCGACCGCCTTCACGAACCTCGATCTGTTGGGCAGCGCGAGAGATGAGCTGATCGGCATCCGTGTCGTCTGCCAGCGGAATGAAGAACACACCGTCCGGGACTTGGTCAAGTGTTTCCTGCGCGACCTGTAAGCTGAGGCGCGTCTTACCGGTGCCTCCTGGTCCTATCAGCGTAACCAGACGTATATCCGGGCTCAGAATCAATTCTTTAAGAGCTGCGATTTGAGTAGCACGCCCAATGAACGGAGTTGGTTGAGCGGGGAGGTTGTTTTTTGATCTCTTCGCTTTTAATGTGCCGGGTGAGTCTCTA
>JAICQC010000069.1 GCA_025938055.1 Anaerolineales bacterium
CCCGCACGAATTCCCGCACGCGTAAGGGCACGAAGAAAACGGTTGCCGGTCGCGGACGACGTCGCGGTACTAAGAAATAAGAGGTTGAGAAGTTATGGCTCAAAGTGTACGTTCCACACGCCGAGGGGCAGGCGCCAAGAAGACCAGGCGCAACATCTCCTCCGGTCAGGTGCATATCTTTGCATCATTTAATAATACGATTGTCACCGTTACGGATACGGAGGGCAATACCGTTGCCTGGGGCAGTGCGGGTTCCGCGGGCTTCAAGGGTTCCCGCAAAAGCACGCCGTTTGCGGCTCGTCTTGCCGCGGAACAGGCGATTAAGGCTGCCCAACAACTGGGCATTCAGGAAGTCGATCTCTTTGTGAAGGGACCGGGTCCCGGTCGCGAAAATGCCATCCGTGCGGTGCAGGCCATGGGCCTGAGAGTCCGCTCCATTGCTGACATTACGCCGGTGCCTCATAATGGCTGCCGACCGCCGAAGAAGCGCCGCGTCTAGTACAAGGTAGAGGAAGTCATCTATGTCGAAGAATATTGGTCCGGTTTGTAGACTGTGCCGGCGCGAAGGCGAAAAACTCTATCTAAAAGGCGAACGCTGTTTCACTCCGAAATGTGCGATTGAACGGCGCAGCTTTCCGCCCGGCCAACATGGACGTACGGGCAGCCGCGGTGGCAACCGCTCTGGGCGCGAGTCCGATTATTTGCGTCAGCTGCGCGCCAAACAGCGTGCCCGCCGCGTCTATGGCGTTTTGGAACGTCAGTTCCGTCGCTATTATGAAGTTGCAAATCAGCGTCGTGGCCTCACAGGCCTCAACCTTTTGCAGCTCCTTGAGTCGCGTCTGGACAATGTAGTCTACCGCCTTGGGTTTGCCGCGAATCGTGCGCAGGCGCGTGTGATGGTGACTCATGGTCATTTCACGGTCAACGGTCGCCGCACCGATGTGCCCTCGATGCTTCTGAAAGAGGGCGATGTTATCGCGGTGCGCGATGGTTCACGTAGCCTGACGTATTTCAAGGAATTAGGTGACCTGGCGGATGCCCGCACATCACCCAGCTGGCTCAATCGTGACACCAAGCAGTTGTTTGGCAGTATTCAGCGTCTTCCTGAACGTGCTGAGATCGATGGTTTCCTGAACGAACAGTTGATCGTTGAATACTACTCACGGTAGTGATTGCTTTTGGTTGGACTGGAATATCAGCCAGTAAAGTTCTTCTGTTTTTTACAGGGAGAGGTGAACCGTGATGGGTATCACGAATATGGTTATGCCGAAAATCGAGCGCGAGGCTGAGGCTCGAAATTACGGTAAATTTGTTATCAGCCCCCTCGAACGAGGTTATGGTGTGACGCTGGGGAACGCGCTGCGTCGCGTCCTGTTGTCCTCCTTAGAAGGCGCCGCGGTATCCTCCATCCGCATTGCGGATGTGTTGCATGAGTTTAGCGAGATTCCTGGCGTCCGCGAAGATGTGATCCAGGTGACGCTACAGGTCAAGCAATTGCGTCTCAAACTGGATGGTGTAGATACCACCCGCATGAATCTGGAAGTGCGCGGAGAAGGGACCGTCACCGCGGCAGATATTATCACACCTGCCGAAGTAGAGATTGTGAATCCCGAGCTGTACCTGTTCACAGTCGATGGACCCAAAACCAAGCTTGATCTTGAGTTCACCGTGGAGCGGGGGCGTGGCTATTCACCTGCCAATGAACGCAGCGGGCATATGCCCATCGGTGAACTGCCGATCGATGCGATCTACAGTCCCGTCAAGCGCGTCAACTGGGAAGTGACCTCTGCTCGTGTGGGTCAGAGCACGAACTACGACAAACTTATTCTGGAGATCTGGACCGATGGGACCATTTCTCCCGAGCGAGCACTGAGCACGGCTGCCAAGCTCGTGATCGATCATCTGCGTTTCATTGCTGGCGTCTCTGAGGAGACCCTGGCAATCACAATGGAAAAAGAAGTGGGCGGCAGCCGCCTGACCAGTGAGCTGGCGGATACGCCTGTGGAAGCCCTTGATCTTTCGGTGCGCGTCTTCAATTCGCTCAAGCGCACCGGTATTACCACTGTGGGTGACGTGCTCGATTTACTTGAAAAGGGTGAAACCGCGGTCATGTCCATCCGTAATTTTGGTGAAAAGAGCCTGGATGAGCTGCGCCAGAAAATGCGTGAAAAGGGCTACATGAAAGATGAAACGAGTTCTGTGGAGTAATTTGCAATGCGACATCAAGTATCAGGTTATAGACTTGGAAGGACGACCGGCGCCCGTGTAGCGCTCCGTCGCAACCTCATTAAACAGTTTTTTATTCACGAGCGTATCCAGACGACGCGTGCCAAGGCGAACGCGATCCGCGGCGAAGCTGAGCGTCTTATCACCATCGCGCGCAACAGCGCCGACGGGGACGACGCGCAGAAGGTACATGCCCGTCGATTGGCGACCTCCAAGCTGGGGGATAACCAGGTGATCAAGCGTCTCTTTGATGAGATCGCCCCTCGCTTTGCGACACGTCCCGGTGGCTACACTCGCATCCTGAAGCTCGGACCCCGCATGGGCGATTCGGCTGAGATGGTTATCTTGGAATTGGTGGAAGAATAAAGTAGTAACGGCAGCTGCCGTTCTCTACAATGGCACGTTACCAATTGACTCTTGCCTACGACGGCACAGACTTCTTCGGAAGCCAGCGGCAGGCGAGCAAACGAACGGTACAGGGCGAGCTCGAAAAGGCCCTGTGCAAGTTGGGATGGACCGGACGCTCGGTCATGATGGCTGGGCGGACCGATACAGGCGTTCACGCGACGGGGCAGGTTGCCTCGTTTGACCTTGACTGGTCCCACTCTGAGGAGGACCTCACCCGTGCGTTGAATGCTTCTCTCCCCGCAGATCTGGCTATTCATCAGGCACGGGTGGTACATGTAAGATTCCACCCGCGTTTTGATGCAAGCTCACGCCGCTATCGCTACAGGCTTTTCTGCCAGCCCTTACGTGAGCCAATACGGGAGCGCTTCGCCTGGCGGGTATGGCCTGCATTCCAGAGCGACGTTCTCCCTGAGGCTGCCCAGCTTTTCCCCGGTACGCACGATTTTTCTGCCTTCGGTTCCCCGACCACTCCCACAGGCAGGACCGTGCGGACCGTGATGAAAGCGGAATGGACTCAAACTGAAGAAGATGGGATGTGGCACTTTGAGGTGCAAGCCGATGCCTTTTTGTACCGGATGGTGCGCCGGCTGGTGTTCGTCCAGGTGGCTGTTGCGCAGGGAAAGGTTCCAGCCGAAACAATCGCTTCTGCTTTAGCGAAACAGGTTTCAGCAGTTCCCGCAGGACTGGCTCCCGCGCACGGACTGACGTTAGTCGAAGTGGCATACCCAATGAATGAGTCAATTGGTCAATAAGAATAGAAACGGAGAAACAGAAAGTGTACAAGTCGTACTATCCGAAAGCAAGCGAAATCGAACGCAAGTGGGTGCTGGTGGATGCCGAGGGTCAAAACCTGGGACGCATTGCCACCCGCATTGCGCATGTCTTGCTTGGCAAACACAAACCCACCTTTACCCCCGGTGTGGAAATGGGTGATTACGTCGTGGTCGTCAATGCCGAGCGCGTCACCGTGACCGGCACCAAGACGAGCACAAAGCTCGAGACCAAGATGTATCACCGCCATTCGAATTATCCCGGCGGTCATAAATCCATCTCGCTGCGCGACCAACTGCAACAGCACCCCGATCGTGTACTGCGCGTTGCTGTGTGGGGCATGCTGCCGCACAACCGCATGGGACGTGCTTTGCTCAAGCGCTTGAAAATCTATGCCGGTCCGAATCACCCGCATACTACAAATCATCCCGAGCCGCTGGTCACTCAACAGAAGTGATGTAAGGAAAAAGGAAAGAAGTTATGGCACAATATTATGAAGCAGTTGGCCGCCGCAAGGAAAGCACAGCCCGCGTCCGCCTGATGGATGGTTCCGGTACCTTCACCGTGAACGACAAGGAAGCCCCTGTGTATTTTCCTCGCATAGGTGACTTACAGGATATTCTACGCGCGTTTATTGCCGTTGGGCAGGACGCGAATAAATACGATATCACCGTCAAGGTAAATGGCGGCGGTGTGACAGGTCAGACGGAAGCCGTGCGTTTAGGATTGGCGCGCGCGCTTGTTCTGCTGAATGGCGACTGGACGTCTCCTTTGCGTAAGCAAGGTCTGCTCACCCGTAATCCCCGCGTCAAGGAACGCAAGAAGCCCGGACTCAAGAAAGCCCGCAAGGCGCCCACGTACACAAAGCGTTAATTCTCCAATTAGCCTCTGAAATGAAATACGCAGTTCGTACGATACAATACGAGTTGCGTATTTTGCTTTAATGGGAGATTTTATGAACTTTACTCTTGTTGCGCAGACTTTTGATACCTTGCATATACCCCCGCCTTCAAAGTTGATTCTGCTCGAAGCAGGAACTCTTGCCTCCGCGCATGTTCCACCGTACCCGCCCGATATGCCAGCGCTATTGACGAATATTGATTCGCGTGAAGTCGCCTCCCAGTTGAAAAATGTCCTTCTGACGACATACCCAGCCGAACATGAGGTTTTTGTAGCGGCCGATGGAAAGAAGAAAGCAGAAAGATTATTTGAATTTGATCAAGGGGAGCTTTCGGAAAATTCTGCTCTATATGTTCCTGCGCTAGGTGAGGGGACATCCTTTGAATCTTTTGCCGAAATTGTTGCTCATCTGCGCGCGCCGAATGGATGTCCATGGGACCGCGAGCAGACGCACGAGTCGTTGCGCAAGCATCTCCTTGAAGAATCCTACGAAGCGATCTCCGCCATCGATTCCGGTGATTTTGCCGACATGCGCGAGGAGTTCGGGGACCTGTTATTGCAGGTGGTACTGCAATCCCAAATCGCGAATGAAGAGGAAAAGTTCAATATCAACCAGGTCATCCAGGGTATCCATTCCAAGATCGTACGGCGTCATCCGCATGTGTTCGGGGATCTGAAACTGGAAGGTGTGGATGGCGTTCTGGCAAATTGGGAGAAATTGAAAGAAAAGGAAAGAGGCAGCAAGAAGGACGGAAAAGGATCGCTGGACGGTGTTCCCCTCGCTTTACCTGCCTTGAGCCAGGCGCAGGAATTTCAGGACCGGGCAGCACGAGTTGGCTTCGATTGGACCGGCATCGAAGGCGTACTGGACAAGATCAGGGAGGAGATAGACGAGATCAAATCTGCCGAGACCGATTTTGAGCTTGCCTCTGAAATTGGAGATCTGTTCTTTGCCCTGGTCAACGTGGCGCGCTGGAAGAATATCGATGCTGAATCCGCACTACGCGGGACAAACCTGAAATTCAAGAAGCGATTTGCGTATGTGGAACAGGGCGCAAAAAAAGCTGGCCGCGACCTGTCAGCTTTGTCTTTGGACGAGATGGAGTCCTTATGGCAGCAGGCGAAACAGTATGATTAAAGGATCAATCAAAAGCTCGTTGTGTAATCTGGTCCCGAGGCTCTTGCTGGTTCCATTTTCCCATTTTTTTTTGACAGTTAGCATTCTATAATAGTTCAGGACGCCGGCTTTCGCCGGCGTCCTGGTTTACTTCATTTGGACGATTGGATGTAGAAATCAGTTTTCTTTCTTGGCGTTGCATGCTCTGACTTTTACATCGTCCACGTACCAGCCATCGAGGCCGTTACAGCCATCCATGCCGAAGTCATAGCGCAGGCGGATGGTATCGCCCCGCTGGACCCCCAGCATGGTCAGGTTGACCTGGGATTGTCCCCAGCTTCCGGTGACCTGACCGCCATCCGTGCCGCTGAAAGCGGGTTGGCCAGCCAGCGGGTTGGTGTTCCCTGCTGCTGCTGTCTGAAGTGTTGTATTATACGGATTGAACTTGTAGGCGGAGGAGGGGACGATTGTATAAGGACCACCGTTGATGCTGATCTTCAGATTACCGCCATCCCATCCGGCTTCCGTGGCCACGTAATGTTCGAATGTGGCGAAGAACGGGCTATGAGTCTGGTTGTTTGGAAGGTGAATGGGAGGACTCTCCATGAACATCACGCCGGATATATCTCCTGCACCTCCATCGCAGCTGCCGATGATCGGATCCGGTGCGAAAGCAGCCGAGCCCGCGCGGTCACCTGGCAGCGAAGACGCTTGTGTCCAATCCAGACCGGGCCAGCCAGAGAAGACACCCTGGTTAGTCAGGGTCCAGCCAGCCAACCCATCCTCGAAGTCTTCATGGTAGAAAGTCGGTGGATTCTTCGTATTTGTGCACAGCGGAGGTGGATTCTGCTGAAGCAGCGGCTGGAAGTTGCATTGCGCTGAAGGATCGACACGCAACTCGACAGCTTCGATCATGGCGTCCACGGCCGCGCAGTCGGCGGCTGTGATGGACTGACCCGAGGGCCCAGCTGGTGTGCTCGTTGTGCTGAGTCCCTCCAGTGGAACACCGATCAGGTCGGTGCACGACGCCTGCAGCGCATCTGCATGATCGTTGAAATTGGTGGTGGGAGTCTGGTAGACAGACTGAGCCCGCCAGTAGAGGTGCGCAGCTTTCACCAAGCCAATAGCAGTAACTGTTTGACCATTGTAAGTGCCGCCATCGACCAGCAGGGCAAAGCCGTGGTTAGGCACGCCCGAATTCGTGTGCACACCACCGCCATCGGTTGTCGCGCAGTGGTATTGCGCGTCGGTCACTTTGCCCGGATCTCCCATACAAGTTGGCGTCCACATATCGCGGATGGCGCCACCGAAGGCTGTGGAATCCTCGCCCATCAACCAACGGTAGGAATCTTCCGTAACGCCTCCACCCAGGCGCATGGTCACGTTCACGCCGGGCAGATCGGCTTTGATTGTATTACCGGTGCTTTGCGCTACCATGATTGAGGGGATAGCAATGGTTGGGTCAGTTCCACCCATTGGAGCGGGCGGACCTACAGCATTATTGGCTACGATAACGCCGATAGCGCCCGCATTCTGGGCATTTTTCACCTTGACCGCGAAGCCGCAAGTTCCGCGATCGACCAGCGCAATATTCCCGGCCACGTCAGCCGCGTTTGTGAGTGGGCTGCATGCATCTGTCGTCGACGGGCCTGCTGCATCGGCAGCATCGAGCCCGAGCACCACATCACCGGTCAAACCAGCCGCAGTCAAAGGTGGACCGAATGCCGCACCCGCAGCAGCATAGTCACCTGCGATTGAAGCTGGGGTATTAATGGTGAGCACCGGAACCGGGGTGGTGTGGGCCGAGCAAGCATTCACTGTACGCACTGGAACAGGCGAATCAGTGCCCTCACCGTTCAAGCTATCCACCAACTCCCCCCAGATATCGGAGTAGGATTCGTTGAGGGCGCCAGATTGCCACTGATAGATAAGATTGTGAGTGTACTCAGTGTAGGCATGTCCCCATTCGTGCGCTACAACATCATCCGAGGTGACGCCGTTACAGTAATTTGTCGTCGCGCCATTCCAATTGGCATTCGGGCAGTTGATCGTCGGATCATTGTTGACAGATTGCATCTCGGCGCCACCGCCATCATAGGAATCGCGTCCGAAAGCGTTGAAGAAGTGATAGTAGGCATCGCCGCTAAAGTTCACAATGTTCTGCTGGTCCTGATTCAGTCCGCCTGGGAAGGAATCACCCTCCTGCCAGACCTGGTTGCCGGTGTTCATCTCGAAGAGGCGGCGGAACAGCGCATCCTCTACCTGCGAGATACGGTTGACGATCTTGCCGTTATGTGCATTGAGGTAGACCTTCTCACGTATGCTGCTACCATTGGTCACCTCGACCTCGTAGACCAGGTAATCCGGGCCCGGGACATCCTGGATCAAGCCATCCCGGTAGACGTACAGGGTCGAGGTGGTAGCCGTGAGCCCAGAAACGTCCACCGAGGCGCCAGTAAATTCATTCTCAGGCGGATTGGCCATTACATCGGCGATTGCTCGCTCGGCGGCTTGGTCTGCGCCGAACGCGGGAGAGGTATTGACATTGATATCAGGGACGAAAACGCCGTTCATGGCTGTGAGAGCGTTATTGGCATCCACGTGAGCCTGAAGAATGCCGGCGAAGACCGGTACCCCTTTATATACCTGCTGGTAGGCTGTATGAGTGGTGCCCTTGCTGTCCGTAAATTCTGTGAGCGGGGCGAGCTCAGCCGCGGCATCCTTTACCCCGAACAAACCTCCATACTGGGCAAGGAAGCCCAAGGCTTTACCCTGGGGCATTTTACTGCTAGTACCAGGGAGCAGATCGCCGCCCTTGCTGACGCGTACGAAGCTGGCGAACTCGGTGCTATTCTTTGTGCTGATGGAGACATTGCCGCTAGCATTCTCCTTCAAATGCTTGACCAGTTCGGGGTCAGCTCCGGGAGGGTCGCCATCCTGGATAAGCCCATTGAGCTTAACGCTTTCAATAATCGTTCCATTAGAGTTCGCATTCACTCCGGTATTCTCCGTACCGGCTTGAGATGCTTGACTTGCTTGACCTGCACCTGCTGGCGAATTGGCAGAGACGAGGGCCAGGAGCAGGACAACGAGGAGCGCCATACGAATTCCTCTACGCATAGGTTTATTCATGCTAGTTCACTCCATTATTGTGAAAACCGATAAAAAATTGATAGAACCCGATAGTTCAAAAGTGCGGTTCACACCTCCTGTTCAGATTGTGTTTATAGGGTTGAGAAACAAGATTCATGAATTTGTTCGATAGTAAACTGCATGTTATAAATTGCTGAAAGGCACCTCCTTTCCTTCGAGAACTTGGACTGCCTGGCAAACTGCACTGACCAAACACAGCAAGTCCTGCCTTGAATTCCCGCCTGATCCTTCTGCCTTGTGTATTAGAAACAATTAATCTGGATTAAACTGAATTTAATTATACTCATTAGGTACCTCTAATTCAAGGAGGAAAAGGTACAAATCAATCATTCTGCAAGATAGCCATGTCATTTGTTGCAGTCACGTGGCATGTTATAATGCCCGCCATGCCCGCGAGAGTAAAAAAGGAACTGACGCCTGCCATTGAACCTGATGATCCCACTCAACAGGAAGATACCGTCACATTCAAACGAAGTCACTTCTATTCGGTGCTGGTTGTGCTGGCATTTGCCGCGGGTATTCTCGTTGGTTACATGGCGTGGGGCATAGGAACTAGCAGAGAGACAGCCCAGAGTTCACCAGCGGTGAGTCAGAGCAGCGGTTCCGTGGTTGAAGCGCCGCTCGCAACTGAAGAACCGCAGTTTGTTCGCTACGATGTCAACAGCCAGGATGCGTATGCATTCGGCCCTGAAGATGCCCCCATCACGATCGTCGAGTTCAGTGATTTTCAATGTCCCTATTGCCGCCGCTGGCATGAACAGGTGTATGAGCCGCTTCTTGCCGCGTATCCAGACAAGATTCGCTTGGTCTATCGTCACCTGCCTCTTACATCCATACATCCTGATGCCTTCTCGGCTGCGGAGGCTGCCATGTGCGCGGGCGAACAGGGTGCCTTCTGGCAGTATCATGACAAACTTTTCAGTAGTGAAGCTTTAGGCAGCGAGGTGTACACACAATATGCCCAGGAACTCAGCCTGGACATGACTGCCTTTGAAGCCTGTATGACGGAACATAAATATCAGGAACCTATCCAAACTGACAGCGATTTCGCCATCAACCTGGGTATTCGTTCGACACCGACATTCTTCATCAATGGTTTGGCGCTCGTTGGTGCACAGCCGCTTGAGGCTTTCAAGCAGGTGATTGATAAGGAGCTGGCCGGAGAAATCCTGAAATGATCAATGTTTGAGGATGGTCAGAGGGCTGCTTCATTTCCTTCCATTTTGAACATATTAAAAATTGAGGCGGATTTCCAGTCCTGCAATACGTGTTCGTAGCCTAGGGATTTCAAACGCCGAAGCCACACCATTGCTCCGTGAAGCGGGGTATCGGACCGGGCAGGCACCAAAGGCAATGGGGTTATCGAGATCGTATCATCTACTGCAGGTAAAGCGGGCTAATGCGCTGTCGAAGAGTCCCGGAGCGGAGGCTTCGTCTGGTGTGTACACTTTCCAGGCAAAGGCGCGTTCTCCGCATGTCCATGCCGCGGCGCCTCCAAACGGCAGGACGGGCGTGGCTGAGGTGGTGAGCGGAGTGTAGACCACATTCATATTGCGGATCAGCTTGACTTCTAGGTTTCCGACGCGGGTATCCGTCTCATCCAGAATCAGGTCGAGCATAAACTGCGGGTCGGTCGCGCCCGGCGCTACTTGCCAGATCATCTGAAGAAAAAGGTTGGCATTATAAGATGCGAGTATTCCCTGTGTATACGTGCTCGGCGCGCCTGTATTTTGCTGGGCACTCACATCAAAAAATGCCATATCGATTGGATGACCAACACAAAACTGGTACTCACAAAACAATCCTCTTAAATCGAACGCCGTGGGAGATGGATATGGTGTGGAAATAGGAATTGAAGCTGATGTAGGTCGCGGGATTGCGGCTACTGTCGCGGCGACAGCCTGATCAATTAGAATATTTGGATCCGGTGTTCTGCGAGCACAGGCTGTTACAATAAATATCGAAATGAGTAGTAAGAAACGATAACTCATGCGTCTGATTATACATTTTTTCGGAACATTATCCTCTGCTCATGCGTCCTTTCATAAAAGGAGTACGAATGAGAAAAGTCCTGTTTGTTTTTGCCCTGTTGCTTCTTTCGGTATTCGGTTGCGCTCCAACTGAAACCGCAGCGACAGAAGGACCATCAGATATGGATGAACCACCAACATCAACCCCAGCTTCTGAAGAATTGACACCTGTTCAGCGAGCGGCCATACGCACGCTTGCAGACAACCTGGGCATATCTGAAGACGCCATCACATTGGTCTCCACAGAGGCAAAGGACTGGCCAGATGGCTGTCTGGGGATCCGGGAAGAAGGCCTGATGTGTACGCAGGCAATTACGCCTGGTTTTCAGATCATGCTGGAGGCAAATGGCAGGGAGGTGGAATATCGTACAAATGAAGACGGCACGCAGATCCGTCCGGCAACCGTGCTGATGACATGGAAACGCGAGGGGGGTATCGCTGGTTTTTGTGACTACATGACAGTTTACCTTTCAGGGGAGCTTCACAGGAGTTCCTGCAAACAGGGCCCCTCTGCTGACGAACGCCTGATAAATATTCTATCTAGAGCAGAAATCTCAGAAGTAGAGAATTGGGTTAACAGGTACGGAAATATAAGCATTGATGCATCTGATCCTAAAGGTGTTTCAGATCGCATGGTTGTGACCCTGGAATTTTTCGGCATTGGAAGCCAGGAAACGCTCTCGGCTGCCAATGAAAAAGAGCTGCTGGAATTTGCCCAATCGTTGAGCCAATCCTTACCCAGGCAATAGAATCAACAGTCCCGCAGGATGCGGGGCTGTTACAATGAGCAATATAATAAAAAAAGATAGACTGATAAAGCATGCCCCGATTATATGTTTTTCGAAAGATTCTTAATCGAGTGTGTGTCTATCAAACCGAAGGAGTAGGAATGAGAAAAGCCTATCTTGTTTTCGCAGTGTTCGTTCTCTTCATCACAGCCTGCGCGGCGGAACCCGCGCCGACTGATGTGCCGCTGCCCGCGGCGACCGATGCACCGCTGCCCGCGGCGACCGCAGTGACCCCAACCCACCTCGTAAACCTCACCGCCGCCGAACACGCCGCGATCGAGAGGCTTGCCGAGAATTTTAACCTGCCGACCCAGGACATCACCTTGCTCTCCGCCGAAGAGGAAGAATGGTCCGATGGCTGCCTGGGTGTTGCTCAGGAAGGGTTAGTATGTACACAGGCAATTACGCCTGGATACCGCATCCTCCTGGAAGCAGATGGCAGGCAAGTGGAGTATCACACCAATGAGGATGGGACGCAGGTCCGACCTGCAACGGTGCTCATGACCTGGAAGCGTGAAGGCGGCATTGCGGGCTTCTGTGATGTGCTGACGGTCTACCTTTCCGGTGAAGCGCAGGCGAGTTCCTGCAATACCAACGAGTCCGTGGAAGTGCTTCTGGGCGAAGTGCTTCCCACTACCGAAATGATAAAACTGGAGGAGTGGGTGGCGGAGTATGGGAACGTCAGCATCGAACAGGCTGACCCGGAAACGACTGCAGACCGCATGGTTGTGACGCTGGAGCTCATGGGGCTGGGAGGCAGCGAAACAATCTCCGCTGTGAATGAGCAGCAACTCCTGGATTTTGCGCAATCGCTTCATCAAGCCATATATAACAGATAATCAAAATCCCCGCACACTGCGGGGATTTTGATTTATTACCTAAGTTTATGACATTTACAGCAAAGATTGCTTGACTTGCGAAAAACAATTGTGTTATCATGAAACTACCCAACCCCCCTGGGAGGGGTTAGAGGGAAGAGATTACAAGTGTCTTATTTTGAGGTAACCATGGAAAACGATAACACAATCCGACGTTTAAAAACTATTGAAGGACATCTGCGAGGCATCCTCCGCATGGTAGAGGAAGATGCCTATTGTATCGACATCATCCGCCAGATCCAGGCGGTCGAGTCCGCTCTGAACAAGGTCAGCTCCAGAATCCTGGAGGACCACCTGAATTCGTGCGTGATCACGGCTATCCAGGGCGACGACAAGAAGGAGCGCGAACGCGTCCTGAAGGAAATCACAGAAGTATTCGAGATGTCGACGAAAGTTTAAAAGGTAGTTGGTTGAGTAGGCCCATGCTCTTGCGGCGGGGCACACCGAAACCATCATGACAAAATATATATCAATCTAAGGAGATTTACGACATGACCACTGTTACTTATACCGTTCCTGCCATCCATTGTGGGCACTGCACCCATACGATCGAAATGGAAGTGGGCGAGCTGCAAGGCGTGCAATCTGTGAGTGCTGACCAGGCAACCAAGAAGGTTGTCATCAGCTTTGATACGCCAGCCAGCGAAGAAAAGATCAAGGCTTTACTGGTAGAGATCAACTATCCTGCTGAGGGTTTGATCTCTCTGTAAACCCTGTATCCTGAGACTTTTTAGCACTGTTATCTTAGCGAGACTTGAATGTCAAATTCTTCGCATCAGGGACATCACGACCATAAAGCGATGGAACATGCAAATGAGCATTCCGCTCACATGGACCATGCGGGGTCTGGCGCGCATGCAGCGCATACAGATCATACCGGACATGAGGAGATGTTTCGCAGGCGGTTCTGGGTCTCGCTACTGCTGAGTATCCCGGTACTGCTTTACACGCCCATGCTGCAAATGTGGTTTGGGTTCCAGATGCCTGAATTCACCGGCAGCCAGTGGGTGGCGCCGCTGTTTTCTGTGATCGTGTTTTTATATGGCGGCGTGCCATTCCTGCAAATGACGATTCCTGAGATCCGTAACCGCCAGCCGGGGATGATGTTGTTGATCTCACTAGCGATCTCAGTTTCATTTATTTACAGCATCGCAGCGATGTTTGTCAACCTCGGTGAAGGCTTTTTCTGGGAACTGGTGACATTAATTGACGTGATGTTGCTGGGGCACTGGATCGAAATGCGCAGTGTCCGGCAGGCGTCGGGTGCGCTGGATGCGCTTGCAACATTGATGCCAGATACAGCTGAGCACATCATGCCGAACGGCAGCATTCATTCGATGCCTGTCTCCATGCTCAAGCCGGACCACCTGGTGCTTGTCCGCCCCGGCGCGAGTGTACCGGCGGATGGCGTGGTCGAAGAAGGCGACTCGGATGTGAATGAGTCCATGGTCACAGGTGAGTCGAAGCCGGTCAAGAAAACGGCGGGGTCGAAGGTCATCGCCGGGACTATCAACGGCGATGGCAGCCTGCGGGTACGCGTCACAGCCACCGGCGAAGAGACTGCATTGGCTGGAATCATGCGTCTCGTACGCGACGCGCAGCAGAGCAAATCGAAAACACAGATCCTGGCGGATAAAGCCGCGGGCTGGCTGTTTTATCTGGCGATCGGTGTCGCGCTGGTGACCGCCATTCTCTGGACACTGTCAATCGGATTTAGCCTATTCACCCTACAGCGAGTTGTCGCTGTTCTTGTCATCGCCTGTCCACACGCATTAGGGCTGGCGATTCCTCTGGTCGTGGCGATCAGCACCACATCTGCGGCGCAGAACGGGATTCTGGTCCGGGACCGCCTGGCGCTCGAAGCCGCGCGGGAAATCGACGTGATTATCTTCGACAAGACCGGGACGCTGACGAAGGGCGAGCAGGGCGTGGTCGCCGTCAAAGTGGCAGACGGAATTGACGAAAATCAGGCGCTGGCACAAGCTGCGGCGCTCGAAGCAGACTCGGAACATATCATTGCGCGTGCAATCTACAAGGCTGCGCAGGATAAGAACTTGCAACTCCCCAAGATCTCCGGATTCGAGGCGCTCAAAGGACGCGGGGTCCATGCCCGGGTCAATGGGACCTATGCGTGGGTGGGGGGTCCGCGCTTGCTCGAGTCGCTGGATGTTCAGCCTGATTCGAAAATTACGGAGTTCTCAGCCTCTGCCGGCGCGAAGGGGCAGACCGTCGTTTATCTCGTCGAAGAGCAGAAGATTTCCGCTGCCATCGCGCTTGCCGATGTCATCCGCCCGGAAAGTCACGAAGCAGTGAAACGTTTGCGCGAGATGAATCTACAGGTCGCTATGCTGACCGGTGACAGCAATGACGTTGCCAAAGCCGTTGCTGAGGAACTGGACATCGAACTGTACTTTGCGGAAGTGCTGCCCGAGCACAAGGATCAAAAGGTCATTGAACTGCAGCAGCAGGGCAAACGCGTCGCCATGGTGGGCGATGGCGTGAACGATGCGCCTGCA
>JAICQC010000103.1 GCA_025938055.1 Anaerolineales bacterium
GTCGCAGACACGATCAAAGATGGCTCGAAGGAAGCGATTGAAGAACTTCATCGCATGGGTTTGAAGGTCGCCATGATCACCGGCGATAATCAGAAGACTGCCGAGGCGATTGCCAAACAGGTTGGCATCGATCAGGTGCTGGCGGACGTGCTGCCCGAAGGAAAATCGTCTGAGGTGAAGAAGCTGCAGGCAAATGGGACGATAGTCGCCATGGTGGGAGATGGCGTCAACGACGCGCCCGCGCTTGCCCAGGCTGATGTGGGCATAGCGATCGGCACGGGGACAGATGTTGCCATGGCTGCCGCACCGGTGACGTTGATGAGCGGCGATTTGCGCGGCGTTGCGCGCGCCGTGAAACTCTCCCGTAGGACGCTGGATACGATTAAACAAAACCTGTTCTGGGCATTCTTCTATAACGTGATCCTCATCCCCGCTGCCGCGCTTGGATATTTGAACCCCATGCTTGCCGCCGGCGCGATGGCCTTCAGCAGTGTCTTTGTCGTAACGAACAGTCTGCGATTGAGAAAGCACAGGATATAAAGCGGTCCCGGACATGTAAAAGCCACTGTCTAGTATGACTATTGCTGTACCTGTTTTCCTGTATCCTCATTCAGTGTATACTTTCGCCATGTCCCGTTACTTTACTCTTCAGGAAGCCAATGAAACGCTGAATATCATCCGTCCGCTCATGGATGAATTGCAGGAGATCCGCCAGAGCATCCTTGCCAAACAACCCGAAGCCTGGCCCGCTATCGAAAAGTCCGTGGGGAACGGTGGGAACCGCGCCCTCAGCGACATGGTTCAGGATTTTGAAAGACTCGATTCCCTGGTCCATCGCATCCAGGAAACCGAGGTGCTGATCAAGGATATCAACCTCGGACTGCTGGACTTCCTTGCCTTGAAGGATGGACGCGAAGTATATTTATGCTGGCAGTATGGGGAAGGGGAGATCGCCTTCTGGCATGAGATCGCCGCGGGCTTTGCGGGGAGACAGCCCATTGACTCGTTCTGAAATCCTGCTAAAGAAACCTTCGCCGGGCTCATTCGAATATCACTTTTTAAGTGAGAAACATGAATAAAGGTATCTTAAACGGTCTTGGCGCGTACGTGCTCTGGGGATTCTTCCCCATCTATTGGAAATTATTGCAAACCGTCCCAGCGCTGGAAGTGATCGTGCATCGCATTGCCTGGTCATTTATTCTGCTGGTTGTTGTACTGCTGCTCACCCGGCAGTGGAAGGATTTCCGTTCCGCTGTGCTATCTCCCAGGCTGATCGGCATCTACTTCGTTGCAGGAGTCCTGCTCACGGTCAACTGGCTGATCTATATCTGGGGGGTCAATTCCGGGTTTATCGTGGAGACCAGTCTTGGCTATTTCATCAACCCGCTGATCAGCGTACTGCTGGGTGTGATATTCCTTCGTGAACGACTGCGCACTCTGCAATGGGTCCCTGTAGGGTTGGCTGCCGCGGGTGTGATCTATCTTACGGTTACCTATGGTCGGCTGCCCTGGATCGCTCTTTCGCTGGCGGTTTCATTTGGCATTTACGGTTTCGTGAAAAAGATTGCCCCCCTTGGCTCGCTATATGGGTTGACTCTGGAGACCGCGCTTGTCCTCCCGCTGGCGCTTATCTACTTGATCTTTGTGGAGGCCGCCGGGACAGGATCATTCCTCCATCAAGGCGCGCTGACCGATATCCTACTGATCGGTACCGGGGCGGTGACCAGCATCCCGCTGCTCCTGTTCGCCTCCGCCGCGCGGCAGATCCCGTTGACAATGATCGGAATCCTGCAATACATCGCGCCGACAATTCAATTCCTGATCGGTGTTTTCCTCTATCACGAGTCGTTCGATCAATCACGCCTGATCGGCTTCAGTCTCGTCTGGCTGGCTCTCATCATCTTCTGGGTAGAAAACTATCTTGCCAGCCGCGTGCCGGTCCAACCAATTCCTGAGATGGGAGAAGGCTAATGAAAATTCTATTTATCGGCGGCACCGGTCTCATCAGCTCAGCCTGCTCGGAGCTTGCGCTGGCGCGCGGGCACGAACTGTTTCTCTTGAACCGTTCCGTGTCGAGGCAGCATCCTGCACCTGCAGGTGTGACCATCCTGCAGGCTGATGTGTACAAGGAGGAAGCGCGGGTCGCGGACCTTTTGACAGGGCACCACTTCGACGCGGTCGTGGACTATATTGCATTTTCCATGCACGACATAGAACGTGATCTGCGTCTCTTCCGCGGAAAAACGGATCAGTTCGTCTTCATCAGTTCCGCGTCTGCCTATCAAAAGCCAGTGCAAAATTACCTCATCACCGAAGAGACTCCACTGGAGAACCCATACTGGGAATATTCACGTAATAAGATCGCCAGCGAAGACAGGCTCATGCAAGCATATCGTGAGGAGGGCTTTCCGGTTACCATTATCCGCCCCTCGCACACCTATGGACCGAGCGAGATCCCGTTTGGTGTCTCGAGCTGGCGGAATCCCTGGACGGTAGCAGACCGTATGAAGCGCGGGCAAAAGGTCATCGTTCCCGGCGATGGCACATCTCTCTGGGTGCTGACGTGGAACGAGGATTTTGCCAAGGGGCTGGTTGGCTTACTGGGGAATGAAAACGCGATCGGGGAGGCGTTTCAGATTACATCGGATGAAGTTCTCTCCTGGGACCAGATCCATCTCGAGGTGTACCAAGCCCTGGGAGTGAAGCCGAACATCATCCATATCCCTTCGGACCTGATCGCCATGTATGATCCTGAAGCTCTCGGAAGTCTGGTGGGCGATAAAGCCAACAGCGTGGTATTCGATAACAGCAAGATCAAGCGTTTTGTGCCCGAATATTCCTGTGAGGTCAACTGGGCGGAAGGTGTACGGCGGTCGCTGGCGTGGTTCGATGCACATCCTGAATTTCAGACAGTAGACGATGAGATGAACTTGCTCTGGGACCGGATCGTTGCAGCATATCAACGTGCGGTTCCCTACTAAAGACTGGAACAACGTTGTTATTTATCAGCATGTTATACTCCTCAGCCTGAGGATAGGACATGAATCTTGAACCCATCCGTCAGGTGTTTCGACCCCTCTTTGGGTTGGAACGCCGCGAAACCACCACAAGATTCCTTTACGCCATTCTGATCAGCGCTGCGATCATCGATCTCCTGATGATCCTCATTCGCTTGCTAAGCGGGGAAAACTTCCTCCACCCCACTATACTTTTACTCGACATTCTGCTAATATTCCTGATCCTTCTGTTCCCGGTGGTCCAGCGCGGTTATGTGAGCCAGGCTGCATTGATGCTCGTTGCAATCGCCTGGCTCAGCGTTACTTATCAGGCATGGATCGCAGATGGAATTCGCGACGCCTCGATTTTTGCTTATGTTCTCATTATGCTTATCGCGGCGCTCCTCACGAACTGGTATGCTTCGGTTGCGCTGTCCGTCCTGAGCATCATCGCCATCTGGTTTTTCGCATTCGCTGAAGCAGCGGGCTCAAGGGTTCTGGATCTTGGTTCCCCTCTGAATATGGCAAGGGATTTGACCGCCATCTTCATTATCCTGTTCCTCATTGTCTATCTTGTGATCAACGCCTTCAGGCAGTCGCTCAAGGCAGTCCAGGAAGGCGAGGAGAAGTTTCGTAGAGTCTTCCACGTCAGTCCGGTTGCGATTGCAATTGCCTCGCTCGAAGAGGGCCGGCTATTGGATGCGAACGATGCCTATTGGAGACTCACGGGGTTCGACCCGGCTCTAGCGCTTGGAAAGACCACAATTGAACTGGGGTCATGGAGCAGTGAAGTTGAGCGTGAACGATTTGTGAACCAGATAAAGGAACAGAGGTCCATTCATAATCCTTCCTACACATTTAGAAACCAATATGGTGAACAGCGTACCACGCTTGCCTTCTATGAACTGATCGATTTTGAGCGCGCGCCGGCAATTCTTGCCATGTTATATGACATTACAGACCAGAAGAATGCCCAGCTTGCCTTGCAGGAAAGCGAAGAGAAGTACCGTAATTTTATCGAGCAGAGCATGGAAGGAATCTGGTTTGTGGCATTCGACCCACCTATTTCGATCCATCTGCCTGCCGAAGAGCAGGTACGGCTGATGTATAAAATTGGATATATTTCTGAATGCAACGATGTCCTGGCGCGTATGTATGGTTATCAATTCAGTACAGAGCTTGTGGGGAAACACCTGGTGGAGTTACAGGATGGCGATGAGATAAACGAGATAAGCTATCAGGCAACCCTAAAGCTGGTGATGGATGGGTATCGTTCCGGCAATCGAGAGACCCAGGAACATACCCGCGAAGGGAAAACGGTTTATTTCTTGAACAACGCCGTCGGTGTGATCAAGGATGATTGTCTCGTTGGGCTTTGGGGTACTCAACTCGATATTACCACTCTCAAAAACACGGAGGCTGCCTTACGCAGCAGTGAAGCGCGCACACGCGCCCTGCTGAATGCCATCCCGGACATGATCTTCGAATTCCAGCGGGATGGTACGATCCTGCAGTTCATTTCCTCTTCTGTGAACAGACCTCTCCTCCCGCCTGAACAGTTCCTGGGGAAAACGATCCAGTCTGTGCTGCCTGCCTCCGTGGCAGATCAAACCATTTTCGCCATCAGAAGGGTGCTCGACTCCGGTCAGGTTCATGCGTTCGAGTATCAGCTTTTTCAGGACAATGAGAATAAGGTCTTCGAGGCTCGTATTACTCCTCTCGGTGCCGACAGGGTCCTCGCCATCGTGCGCGATGTGTCGCTGCAAAAGTGGATCCTGGGTGAGCGCGAACAGCTGATCAACGAACTGGAACGGAAGAATGCCGAGCTCGAACGGTTTACCTATACCGCCTCTCATGATCTGAAGTCCCCGTTGATCACCATCAAAGGCTTTCTCGGATTCCTGCAGAAGGATGCCGAGAGTGGGAATCTGAAACGCCTCGAATCTGATATCCAGCGCATTGGCGCCGCCGCCGATAAAATGCAGCGGCTTTTGAACGACCTGCTTGAGCTCTCACGTATCGGACGCATGGTGAATCCGCCTCTGCCCATTGACCTCAATCAGATGATCGCAGAAGTGCTGGAGCTCGTGCACGGACGTATTTTCAAGGGCAACATACGGATCAGCGTTGAGCAAAACCTGCCGCAGGTCTATGGCGACCGGCCACGCCTGCTTGAGGTCTGGCAAAATCTGATCGATAACGCCGCCAAGTTCATGGGCAGTCAGCCCGATCCGCATATCGAAATCGGTCAGGCGGAAAAACCAGGGGATGACTCCCCGATCTTCTTTGTCCGTGACAACGGCATGGGGATCGACCCCCGATTCAAAGACCGCATTTTTGGTCTGTTCGACAAACTGGACCCTCATTCCGAAGGGACCGGCGTGGGATTGGCTCTCGTCAAGCGGATCGTGGAATTTCATGGGGGGAGGATCTGGGTGGAATCTGTACCGGGTCATGGAACCACATTCTATTTCACGCTTCCGCAGCCTGAAAACTCGAGCCTGAATTCAGATTGATTTCTTCTTCTCCATCGAAACGTTCAACCACTACTACTGGTTATCTTGGATATAATTTATCGACATCAAACCAGCCGTGAGAGCAGAACGGTGATTGTATCCAATTTCACAAATTGGTAGTATAATTTTTTATGAGAGAGCCAAAGGATCATCATTTCTGCGTGATCAAAACTCAGAAGGAGAGCTATGACTGGGAGCAATCAGGAGTTTATTCCCGCGTTGGGGTTAAAAGCGCTTACGCCGTTCTATGATTGGGTCCAGCGCTGGATCGTCGGGGATACGCGTTACAAGAATCGATTAATTGAACAGGCTGCCATCCAGCCGGGTCAGCGCGTGCTGGACCTGGGCTGCGGCACCGGGACGCTGGCGATTATGGTCAAACGGGCGTTCCCCGGCGCGGACGTAATGGGACTCGATGCCGACCCGCAGATGCTGAACGTGGCAATCGCCAAATCCGCGCGCGAGAACGTCCCGGTCCAGTTCGATCAGGGGATGACCTTCGATTTGCCATATCCCGATGCATCCATAGATCGGGTGCTATCCAGTCTGATGATCCATCATCTCAAGACTCCAGACAAGGAACGAACCGCACGCGAAGTGTATCGCGTCCTCAAACCAGGCGGTCAATTGCACGTGATCGACTTCGGCAAGCCGCGCACCTTCTATGGAAAACTGTTGGGTCCGTTCCTGCACGGGTTCGAGGAAGCCAACGATAACATCGATGGGCAGCTTCCTGACATCTTTGGAGCACCCGGCTTGCATGTAACCGAAAAGGAAGATTTCTGGACATTCTTCGGCGATTTACGATTTTTGCAGGGCGAGAAGCCGTAAGGCAGGAGGGTAGAGATGGCTCGCATTGAATCCAGTGTTCTGGTATCCAAATCGGTGGAGGAAACCTTTGCATTTCTCAACACGCCTGAAAATCATGCCAGGTTTATTCCCAACATGATCGAGTTCAACAAGACTTCCTCCGGAGCCTTCGGTCGGGTGGGTACGACCATTCAAGGCGTGCTTCGTTTTCTGGGACAAAAAGTGGAACTGCCTTATGAGATCATTGAGCATGAGCCCAATCGAAAACTCGCGATGAAAGGTACATTAGGACCCGTATTGTTCAGGGATGGCTACGTCTTAAATCCCACAGCGAACGGGACGCAGATCAAGTTCTGGCTCGAACTCACATTGACTGGGCTGGCAAGGATCATAAGTCCGTTTGCCGGGCTGATAGGTAAAATCCATGCTGCTGAAACGCTCACGAATTTGAAAAGAGCGCTGGAGATATCCAAATAGAAGAGCACCATGGCAATTGATCTCCATCACCCTTTCACGAATCCGGTCACCGGGGAGACCTTCCGCTGTGTCTCCAGCACAGACGAGGCATATGTGATGGAGTGGATCGTGCAGCCGAAGGGTTATGTCCCGTTCGAGCATATTCATGTTTCGCAGGATGAAATCTTCCATGTGAAGCAGGGCGAGATCTGGGTGCTGATCAACCGCAAACAGCAAATTGGCAGGGCGGGTGAGACGGTCATGGTCCCGCTTGGGACGCCGCATATTGCCTATAACAATACATCAGAGGCGTTGGTCTGCATTGTTGAATACAAGCCAGGGCTCGATATATCGAGGTCCTTCCAATGTTTCGGTGGGTTAACCTGCGATGGCGATGTGCGCGGCAGGTATGGGATCAACATTCCCAAGATGATGTATTTCATGAGAAGGATGAATGCAAAGGCGCTGGCACGACCGTCACAGGTTCCTGCTCCGCTTTATGGTTTATTGATGAATATGTTTTATGTTGTCGGTTCCCTCGCAGGCTGGGACCGATTGTATAAACGTTACACAGAGTTATGATCAATAAGACGCCGACTCAACCTGCTCAGATAGGAGATTCCGAATGAACACAAATTTCAGCATGTGGCTGACCGCGCTTCAGCGCCCGATTAAGTTATATGAAAAGAACGAGTGGGACAAGCTGGACCTGGTGACGAAGTGGCTGATCGCCACGCGTGGGACAGTGACACAGGTCACCGTAATGGCTGGGGTCATCGCGGGGCTGTTAGCCTGGCACGATGGCTATTTTTCCTGGTTGCCCTGGCTGGTGATGACGGTCGGCTTGTTCTTTGCTCATAGCACGGAAAACCTCGTTAATGATTATATTGATTTTTCGCGCGGGGTAGACGAGGACAATTACTACCGCGCTCAATATGGAATTCATCCGCTGGTGCACAAGTTCTGGACAAGGACAGACTGGCTGCGCTGGTTCCTGATCGCGGGAACCCTTGCCTCGCTGGCTGGCGTGTTCATGCTGGTCTATACTTCGTTTTCACCGATCGTGCTGACGCTGTTCGCAATTGGCATCTTGATGATTCCCTTTTATGCCTACCCGTTGAAATATTTGGGGCTGGGTGAGATCCTCATTTATATCAACTGGGGTCTCATCATCATTCCCGGCGTGTACACCGTCCTCGCTGGGGAGATTACGCCCAATCTCGGCTATGTGGCTCTTGCGGGTCTATCCTTCGGACTTGGTTTCGGGAGTTTCAACTGGGGCAAGCATGTGGATAAACTCTTCGCAGATCAGGCAAAGGGTGTGAAAACCCTACCGGTGCGGATCGGTGAGCGCGCCTCGCGTCTCGTCAATACGACTGCCCTGATTCTTTCCTATGCCATCATCCTCCACCTGGTTTTCGTCGTGCAATTCCTTACACCTGCGGTGCTGATCGTGTTCTTTGCCTGGCCCCGAGCCTGGCATGTGATCAAACTGCTGCAGAAACCACGTCCCAGCGAAGCGCCTCCCGAATTTGAATTTTGGCCCCGCTGGTTTTCGACGCCTCAGTTAAAGCATGTCCGTTTGTTCGGCGGCTTATATATCCTGGGCTTGATTGCAGATAACCTGCTGCGCAACTTCGCGCCGGCGTTCTGGCAGTAGCCCCCAAAGGTTTGAACGATGAAAATTGCCATTACCGGTGGAACTGGTTTTATTGGGAAGCATCTGACGCATGAACTGGTCGAGCGCGGGCATCAGGTGGTGGCAATCTCGCGCGGGCTGTATACACGCGGCAAAAGCATTCCCTCCGACCAAAATGTCCGCTTCGTGCGCGCGAACGTCACCGACACGGCGGAATTGACAAAGGCTTTTACAGATTGTACCGCCGTCGTACAGTGTGCGGGGACAAGCGAGGATCCATCACAGACCTTCGAACAGGTCCATGTGGATGGAGCGCTCTCTGCGGTGACAGCTGCCAGGCAGGCAGGGGTCCAAAAGTTTGTGCTCGTGAGCTACCTGCGTGCTCGTCAGGATGTATCGTCGGCTTATCTTCGTACGAAATCGGAAGGAGAGGAAATTGTGAGACAGTCCGGGTTGAACTATACGATCCTGAAGGCAGGACTGGTGTATGGGCAGGGGGATCATCTCCTGCACAACCTGGGAAATCTTCTCCAAAAATTACCTGTCTTTGCGACGGTCGGACTGCGTGAAAAGACCGTCCGGCTTCTGGCGGTCGAAGACCTGGTAACCATTATCCTCGCCGCCCTGACGGACGACCGCCTCTCGCGCAAGACGGTCGCGGTCCTCGGTCCCGAAGAATTTCCGTTCAGTGTGGCAGCCCGCCGGATTTCCCGTGCGCTTGGCAGGAACTCTCTTATCGTTTTGCCTTTCCCTGTGTTTGCTCAGCGCCTGCTGGCTGCTGTTTCAAAGTTGATGCCGAAGCCGCTGATCTCCACGGCGCAGGTCCAAATGCTGGCGGATGGAATCAGTACACCCTTGCCAGACAGCCTGTCGCTGCCCGAAGACCTGGCTCCCAAAACCCGGTTTACAGAAGAACAGATTCGGAAAGGGTTGCCCTCATAAGATATGTCATTGCGAGCCCGTTGGTCGAGTAGCACCGAAGGTGCATATCGAGACCAGGGCGAAGCAATCTCCCGCAATAGTAGGCATTCCTGGCAATAAAGGGATTGCTTCCCGAAGGTCGCAATGACATCTACCTGGAAAACACCACCGGCAGTGACTTGACCCCGCGAAAGATCGGATGCTCCTGCCATTCCAAATTCTCGACTGTCAGATCCATTTTGGGGAAGCGGCGAAGCATCGAGGCAAAAGCCACCTGAGCCTCCAGCCGGACGAGCGGCGCGCCCAGGCAAAAATGGATGCCAAGCCCTAGCCCCAGGTGCCTGCCTTCATCCCGCGTAATATCGAAGCGGTCTGGTTCCGTAAAACGTTCAGGGTCACGGTTCCCTGCCGCCAGGATCGAATTGACCAGATCTCCCTTGCGGAGACGCTTTCCTCCGATCTCAACATCCTCTGCTGCTGACCGGTAGGCGATCTGCACCGGGTTGTCGTAGCGCATCATTTCCTCCACGGCGGAGGTGATCAGCTCTGGCTGCTCGCGCAGTTTTTGTAATTGCTCGGGATGCTGCAACAACGCCAGTAGACCGTTGCCGATCAGGTTACTGGTCGTCTCATGCCCGGCGCTGAGCAGGATAATTATGTTGGCAACCAGTTCCTCCTGTGTAAGTCGTTCGCCGTCTTCCATCGCCTCCACAAGTCCGGTCAGAAGATCATCCTGCGGATCTCCGCGCCGCGCTTCACTTAACGCGGTGATGTAATTGGTCAGGTCGGTCAGGCTGCGGGCGGCGCGCTCCATCAGATCGGGCGCGTGGGGGACGCTCCCCAGGATGGCGAACAGATCGTCTGACCACTTCTTGAAGCGGACGCGATCCTCTGCCGGGAGACCAAGCATTTGAGCGATGACAAGGATGGGCAGGGGATAGGCGAAATCGTGGATGACATCCATCTTCCCATTTGCCTGCACAGCATCCAGCAGAGTGTTCACCGTTTTCTGAACGTACGGGCGCATGTGCTCGATGGCGGTCGGTGTGAAGGCAGTGTTGACCAGCCCGCGCAGGCGGGTGTGGTAGGGCGGGTCTGAGTAGAACATGGTTTTCGAGAACGAGTGGTAGACTGGCTCGGCGATTGTCCTTTCCGCTTCTGGCAGGCGCTCGAAGCCGCGCCTCAGTCCCTGGGCACGAGAAAAGTTCGGATGTTGATAAACCGCAGCAATATCTGTATAGCGGGTGAGCACCCAGAAGCCCAGTTCTTCGTCCCAATGGATGGGGTCTTGTGTGCGCAGCCGGGCATAAAAGGGATACGGGTTCGCGCGGACGTCCGCGTGCTGCAAGTTCGAAAGGCTCAGTGTCTGATCTGCTGTTGTTGACATGGCTACTCCCGGGACCGACCCTGCATCGAGTTCATTCCATAACGGATAGGAGGAACGACTGTTTTGATGGCTTATATTTGGAAGGATCGGTTAAAGATGACAAACACTAGTATAAGACCGATTGTATCCTATTTCACAAACTATAGTATAATTTTTAAGAGAGATTTTCAAGTACCCGTTTGGGTAGGCTGGAATCCGTTATAGCTCAAAAGGAGATAGAAAAAAATGCATATTAATTTCGCGATGTGGCGTAAAGCCTCGTGGCAGTTAATCAAGCTGGAAGACAAGAAAGAGTGGGACTCGCTCGATGTTGTTTCCAAGTGGTTAATCGCCACCCGTTCCGCCGTGACGCTGGTGACTGTTTATTCATGCGTGATCGCCGGGCTGCTTGCCTGGCGCGACGGTAATTTTTCGTGGATCCCATTCCTGATCCTGACGTTCGGATTGTTCATCGCTCACGGCACGAACAATATTCTGAACGACTATACAGATTACTCGCGCGGCGTGGACAAGGACAATTACTTCCGCACGCAATATGGCGTGCACCCGCTCGTGCAGGGGTTCTTCACCAAGTCACAACAAATCAAGTGGTTCCTTGTCAGCGGGGTGCTGGCTGCGCTGGCGGGTGTCTATGCTTTATTGACGACCAATTTTCATCCGCTGGTGATCGGTTTGTTCCTATTCGGCGCAATTGTGCTGCTGGCATACACCTACCCCTTCAAGTATTGGGGGCTCGGTGAGTTTGCCATCTTCCTCATCTGGGGACCCATCATGATCGGCGGGGTATATCTCGTGATGACTCTCATTAAAGGCGGGGACCTCAGCAACATCTGGAACGTTGTTCTCGCCGGGGTCCCGTATGGACTCGGTGTCGCCAGCATCAACATCGGCAAACACATTGACAAGCACGACGACGACAAAGCCAAGGGCGTGGGAACCTTCCCCGTGCGTGTGGGCGAAGCCTTTGCCCGCCATGTGGATCAGGTTGCGCTTATCTTAATCTACGCAGTCATTACGTATCTGGTTTTTGTGCCGCACTATTTTACACCTGTTATGCTGATTGTCTTTCTTGCATTCAAGCATGCATGGAACGCCATTAA
>JAICQC010000017.1 GCA_025938055.1 Anaerolineales bacterium
CATCCAAATCACGAAGTGCCAGTTCGATCTGTTCTGCATTGGCTCCCGTTACAACCACAACCGGGGAAAGACCGGCTTGCAAAGCAGTCTTTGCCACAGCACGCACGAAAGGTTCACCTTTCCAATCTAGTAGTTGTTTTGGCTGACCGAAGCGCGTAGATCCACCCGCAGCAAGGATTATCCCGGCAACAGGCTCATTGACTGCGAAAATCTTCTCTTGTTGTAAACTCGAAATGATTACGGGATCATAGGTTGAAATCAGAGATTGTGAGAGCCCTTGCGCAGTCGACTGTAGTTCCGGTGTATCTGCCTGATTTAACAATACAGCTTTCCTGGCATGGGTGGGAATATTTTTAAGCCCGCCGTCCGGGTGTAGTAGCACTTGAGTCAGCGCATCCACTGTAATTGTTTCTCTAGCTTTCACTCCACTTATCGTTGAAAATATCTCCTCCCTGTGTACATGTTTATCGTTCAATGGCTTGCCCACACCATGCATTCCCACGACATGAACAACCAAGTCAGCAAAGGAGGGAATTGGAGGTTCATGTTCTGCCCATGCCTTCAGAGGCTTCTCACGTGCCCCATCGGCTTCGATGAGCAGTGGAAAGGAATGTGATTCGCAGAATAGTTTTAACCGGTTCAGTAAATCATTAGGAATCGGTTTGGTTCTATCACCTTCTACTTCACCCGTAATCAGGGTCACACCTTTCAATGTATGATACAGATCGGAAAGAGCCATTTCCGTTTCTGCGATCAAATGTTGATCTGCCAGACGGATTTGCCACACCCCAAGATGAGAAGTCGCGGTGACTATCACGGGTTGTGAAAGTTGCCTTGCCAGTTGAAACATTGCCGTTGTTTTCCCGCCAGCGCCAATAAACGCAATACAGGGTGAAGAACTCACGCGCAATGCCTGAGCCAGGGAAAGATGCATGTTCATCATTATACATCTTCAATCCTTCGATATTACTCAGTACAAGCCTCATCCCTTGACAAGGTAAGGTATAATAGCCGCGCTACACAGAAATAAAATGCATAATAAGGCAGAGTGATGGTAAGCGATCCTATCATTTCCACAGACTACTGGACCGACCTCCAGATCACACGGCAAGACGTCGAATATCTTCATAATCATCTTTTTGAACTTGAAACCCCGTTGACAACCCGGGAGCTAGTTTCGGTGTTTATTGAGGAGCGCATTCGCATGGAGCGTCTTGCGACACAGCAGCTCCGTCAGGCAGGTGGGAAAACCTATCTTCCCAGGGAATCCTATCAGGTTGGCGACGATCTTATCTTTCCTGCATTGAATTGGAAGCATGGGATAGTCACTGCGGTACGTCCCGGTACCAACCCGGAGCTCGGATCATTTGATGTGCTGACTGTGGATATGGGTAACGGCGCCGAACGGCTCTTTGCATCGAATCTTGCGAATCATGTTTTGAACGATGAACCTGATAGCGTCGAAGAAGAGGGGTACGATGCTGAAGAGATCCTGCGTACGCAGGGGAGTGCTCTCGAGAGAAAGATCGAGTCCGCTTTCCAGACGGATGATGAACTGGTGCGGATTGCAGGTCGTTGGTTTCCGCGGGCGCTGCTGGTCGACGTGAACGTGGGTCACCTTAACTTGGCAGAAGCTGTTTTGGATATGGCTGGAGGCGAGCCTATGCCCACCGCAGCTTTGCTTAAGGATGTTGCCCTGCCAGAGGGTGTCAATCCCAAACTTGCAGAGTTCTCCCTCAACCTGGCATTGCAGGAAGATGGGCGGTTTGATGAAGTGGGACCTGCTGGAGAAGTCTTGTGGTATCTGCGCCGCCTTGAGCCTGAAGAGGTGCGCGAAGCCCCACTGTATTTGCGTTATTCGCCCATTGAGTATGACCATGCCGCGCTCACTTCAGAGATGCTGAATCTCGAAGCCCAATTGGATGATGAGTTGAGTGAATTCGAAGCAGCTACTAATGAAGGCGTACGGGAAGTTACGGTTTCGTTGATTTTCCCTCACTTACGTTCAGGTACGTTGCCCTTGTCGGCGCGGGTGCGTTCCCTGTTTCCAACCGCTTACGAATCGCCGCGCGTCCGCTTTACGCTGGTGGATGGAAAAACCAAACAGAAGATGCCTGGCTGGGTGGTTCGCGAACACGGATATGTATTCGGTCTGCGGGAATGGTATAAAGCAAATGATTTGATGCCTGGCAGCCTCGTGCGGATCCAGCGTGGTGAAAAGCCTGGTGAAGTCATCATCGAGGCGAAGGCGTACCGCACAAAGGATTGGGTGCGCACGGTGATCATCGGCGCGGACGGCGGCATGGTCTTTGCCATGCTTAAGCAGTCCATTTCGGTAGAGTTCAACGATCGAATGACATTCGCGATCCCCTCCCTGGATGCAGTGGATCAGCTCTGGCTCCAGGACAAGAAACGCCCATTCGAGAAGCTGGTTGCCGAAATGATCCGGGAGATGTCCAAGCTAACGCCGCAGGGACATGTCCATGCGCAGGAGTTGTACTCCGCAGTGAATATTGTCAGGCGTGTGCCACCAGCTCCGCTCTTCGCCCTCCTTTCCAGCAAACCCGAATTTACTCATGTCGGAGATTTACATTTCCGCCTGAACGAAATGGAGTAGCCATGGTGGTCGAAGGAAAACGCTTTAGCCTTGTCAAACCGACTGTCAATACTCCCTTTCACATTGACTTTGATTGGTGGAAAAAGAACGAACGCGACTGGCATGTATATCTGCGGTCCCTTCTGTGTCCTGAGCATCAACAGGCATTTGAAGATGTTGAAGAAGGACAGACCATTGACTGGGTCGACCCTGCCACAGCTGAGGTCAAGCCCGTCGATGGAATCCAGAATGCATTAATGACCCACTGTGTACAGCAGCCAGATTTTCTGACCCGACAGACTGCACTTGTAGAAGCCGTGTTTCGTCTTTTCCTGACAAACGGGAATAATCCCATGACGTCCAACGACCTGGGTGAAAGACTGAATCGTCCAGCTGAAACGATTTTGCGGACATTGGGAGGTGCAAGGGTATACAAAGGTATTCGACCGTATAGCGTATAAGCATCCGGTCGGACAGGCGTGGGGAGTACCATTTGCCTCTTTTTTACAGCCGTAATACAATAGGATAACCTGCCCCTGTAGCTCAATGGACAGAGCACCAGCCTTCTAAGCTGTTGGTTGTGGGTTCGAATCCCGCCAGGGGCGCACATTTTTAGCCAAAAAAACACCGCCAATTGTGGGATATAGCGGCGTTAGTTTCACTGTATGCCTTGCGTTGCTGAAATAATTTGAAGAGTGAGGCACTTCAGCTACCAGTCAGGATTTCATGTTCCTATTTTCTACGTAATTCTCCATAACAAAATGTAGTGTTTCTGGTACATGATGGGCTCTTACCCCCGCCCAAAATTTATGCATTAAAAGATATTTCGCGGACAATCCAAGAAGAGCAAGACTAAACAAAATTCGACTCATGGTGGTGAAATAATTTTTTTTCACCCAGTTCCATGCGACAGTGCTGAGGTAAACACGCAATAACCTGCCATGCCAGTAGTCAGAATCGGCAGAAGCTTTAAGGCGTTGAAAGGCATTGGGTTTCGATAGAAGCAGGTCACGTGAGTATTTCGTATCCTCCGGCGCGCGGTCGTAATTTGTCGATGTATTCCAGCTCTGTCCCCGGAATAGACAGGCGACCACCTGGGGAGCGCTCGCCAATTCCCCGTGATAAGCGGTGCGGCGGCATAAGTCTTCATCTTCAGTTCCGCAGATGAGAGGGTTGAATCCCCCGATTGCAAAAAAGGCGCGCGCCCGAATCAAGGACGCCTGAATCGGCGCCCATGCACCTCCCATGATTTGGGCAAAACAATTACCGGAAAGACCGGAGTTGATTTCCGCAAGAACTTTGTGTTGTTCATCAACAATACGTATCCCTCCATACAACCAGGCAGCCTCGGGATATTTATTCGCTAGTTGCCAAAAAATTTCTAAGGCACCGGGTAAGATCCAGTCGTCATCATCCAGAAAAGCAAGATATCTCCCTTTGGCAATTGCGGCTCCACTGTTTCGGGCAAAACTCCGCTCACATTTATTCGTGTTGATGATCCTGACGCGCGGGGAAGCATGCCAATCCGCTTTTGGCAACGGGCTGCCCGAATCATTGACAATGATGGTTTCGAACTCTGCATGGGAGAAATTTTGGCCAAGCACGCTGTTTACAGCAATACTCAGGCTCGAACGCCCTATGGTAGGAATGATATACGAAAAAAATATCTCAGATGTCAAGCTGATTTGCCTTTTTTGCTTCTTGGATACCCTTGTTAAACGTTATGCTTGCGTAAGGTCCTTGAATGGCACGCCAAAAATCCTTGGCAAGCAGACCTGTGCGAGTCGATAACATGGATTCAAGGGAAAGAATTATTCGATTAGCGGCAGTGAAAAGACGTCGATGCCCCAGGTTCCACATTACCGATGTCAGATAAATTCTTGACATCCGTCCGCGCCAGAATGGATTGATTGCAGATGAGTGCATTCTTGCATAAGCACCTGTCGTATCGAGGATACCTTCACGTGCCCAGCGGCTGGCTTGCGAATGGTGGATATAATCAGTGGTGCTTCCCACTCCACCCATGATGACATTTGCGATGATGTGTGGCGTTTCGGCAGCTTCTTCCTCTACCAGGATTCGTCTTAAGAGATCAATATCCTCAGGGCCCGTTAGAAGCGGATTAAATCCGCCAATACGCATGAACGTTTTGCGTTCGATCAGTGATGCCTGCAGAGGAATCCATTCACCAGCCATAGCATGAACAAAACAATTTCCATGCAGGTTATGCCTGAGCTGGATGGTCGGGACATTTTGGCGATCAACGAGCTGTGTCATTCCATACAGCCATTTTGCATCACTGGAGCAACTCAATTCCCATAAGTGTTGATAGGCACCAGGAGCCAGCCAGTCATCGTCATCAAGAAAATGCAGATATTTTCCTGTGGCGATGGCGGCTCCCGTATTCCTGGCGACGCTTCTCTCGCGCCGATTCGTGTTGATGACTTGAACCCGGTCCGAAGTCTGCCAGTCAGCCTTTGGCAAAGGGACCCCTGAATCGTTAATGACTAACACCTCGAAGCCTCTATCAGGAAACGCCTGGTCCAGTACACTTTTCACCGCCCGTGAGAGAGTAGCCCGGCCGATGGTGGGAATAATCGTTGTAATAAAAACTTCCATAGCTCTGTGGACCTATTCTATGAATTACGTTCCCTTGCTCCACCGTGTGCTCGGATATAGTTCTTTACCAGATTTTTCTATTGCTCTCCAGACACGGGAGTAATGCGGTTTCGTTACCCCATGCCAAAAATGACCCTGAAAAAGGAACCTTCTGGCCACCAATAGACTCATAAGGGCTTGAAATGCACGTCTACCAGCAGATGAAAAGCGATTTGCTTTGAAGTTCCTTAAAGCCGACCCTAAAAAATAATAGACAATTTTTCCATACCAGTACGCTTGACCATCTTTATTGTTCTGGGCGGATGAAATCAATCTTTCATGGGATCCTGGAACTTCAATACTTTTTTCGCGCGATTGCCAGTTTTGAATGAACATGTCTCTATAATTTGTTGTGCTGCCGTTCTCACCTGAGCGAATCACTGCCACCAATTTCGACATATTCATAAACTCGTAACAGAGAGCAATTTGTCTCGTGAGATGAATGTCTTCGAATCCACCCTTCAATGATTCCAGCGTGGCAAAACCGCCCACGTTGAAAAACGCCTCCGCCTCCACAATGGATGCCTGCAAGGGCAGCCATTCCCAGGAGATCAGGTTCAGAAAGCAATTTCCTTTTTCCTCAGGAAAAATATCCGCGATCTTATCGCCGTCGTTATCTACTAACCTAAATGCACCATGTATCCATCCAGCTGAAGAATTTTTTGCTGTTTCCCAGAAAGCCTTAAAGGCGCCGGGCAGCATCCAGTCATCGTCATCAAGAAAATGCAGGTATTTCCCATTAGCGATGGCTGCGCCGGCATTGCGCGCGAGACTGCGGTTGAGGCGGTTAGTGGAGATCACCCGCACGTTGGCATAGCTCTGCCAGTCTTCAGACGGCAACTCTTTTCCCGAGTCATTAACGACAATTACCTCGCATGCCTCGATCTGAAAATCTTGATTCAGAACGCTGTAAACCGCTCTGGAAAGGGTGGAACGACCAACCGTTGGAATAATTGTAGAAATAAGCATGAAGTTGGGTCTTTCAGTCACTATCGATCGGTTCTGGATTAAACCGATAGATTCGTATGGAGAAATCATCTGGTGTTCGCAAATAGCGGATGTCGATCAGTTGCCCCTGATTTTCAACAAAGGCTTTGACCTCGGGATTTGCCCAAATCGTCTCAGAGTCAAGGATGAACCAGAATTGCTGCCTGTGAGCGAGGATGCTCGGCACATCAATGTCTTCATACTGAATAAATTCTCTGTCTAAATAATAGGGCTGAAATTCGGGCCAGTAGGTTACGACAATATCATCTGGTTCGCTATTTACCTGGACAATCTGGAATGCTGTTTTCCAATCCCCTCGGTTGCCATTGTTAACCCGATAATACAATAGATTGTCGCTGCTGGCATCGGCTATGACAAGTATCAGAATTCCAATCGCCAGCCATTTGTGGATTCCATTAACTTGGGCCAGTAGCGCGCTCATCCCGACTGCTGCCAGTAGAATCCAACTAAAGAGTATCATAAAAACATACCGATCCTTGGTGAAAATGAAAGGATTGGCTGCTATCAGTATCACCAGTGGGATCACTGCATTGACCACCATCAAAAGCCCTGCCCGACTCTTCCTCAAGATCAGGAACAATCCGCTGAACGTAGCGATTACCATCAATGGAATCCCAATATTAAAGCTTATATTTCCCAGTAAGCGAATGGGGTCATCATTTCGATACAAAAAGAACCAGCCGAAATCGCCCAAGAACCGTGATTCACCATATACAATCCTGCTGTATGACTCAACTACTCCTCCTGCAAGGATAGGCAGTCCTATCCATAACAAATTCACGATATTCAATCCTACAGGCTTCTTAAACCTGAATATCCACAAAGTGCTCAGATACGTTGCAATTACAGGAAAGATAAAAACCGCGAATAATCGTTCTGAAAATGCAAGGTAAAGAAATAGATAAAAAGCGATGAAATAACCCGGCCTGTTCTTCTCCATTCCAAAGTGGAATGCAAGTAATGCCAGGGAATAGAATAAGGATACAGATGTATAGAACCGCGCATTTTGTGACCAGAAAATGTGCCAGGGGGATACTGCTAGTAACAATACACTGATCAGCGCCACTACCGTACCAAACATCTTTTTTGCGGGTATATAGAAGATTGGGATAGATAAAATACCGATGACTACCGATGATAATCTGGCACTCCACTCATTCACTCCCCACTGATTCAACACTTGAGAGGTCATAATCACCGAAACCGGTACCCAATTCCGTGATGGAGGTATATTTTCAAAGATAAGTTCTGAGCTGCTAAAATGAGCCAGAGCATGGTTGATGGTGTAAATCTCATCGATCCAAAAACTCCATGTTCCCAGCTTATAGAATCGCAGTGCTGCCCCCAGCAGGGTGATTAGAGCCAGCCACACATACGGCATCCAGGACCTGTCTATTAGCTGGGCGATCTTATCTTTTATCGAATTCATTTTCATCTGCATCACAAGACTCATTCAATCTGCCTTTTTGAATGTACCAAACCCTTCAATAACCCCCGCAGGGCACGTAAGTTCCTCCGGCGCGCCTCGCGGAAAAATACCTGAATTGCCAGAACTGGAGCCCCAAAAAGAAAAAAAGCCACCTTTTGCGCGGCACTGGCATGCCTCTGCATAAATAGTAACCAGTGCCGCGACTTGTGCCGTGCATATTCCTCGCTATATCCCTCGCCGTACGTATGACTGACCTGGTGATATCCCATCGCCTTTGGAATATACAGTGCCTTATATCCCATTTTCTGCAGCCGGAGCGAAAAATCCAAATCTTCAGGACCAAAGGGACCAAAGAGCGGATCAAACCCGTTCAATTGTTGAAAGATGTCTGAACGTACCATCATCGCGCCGCCGCAGGAGATGCAGGGACGCGGTGAATCATATTGTCCTTCGTCTGGTTCGCCAAACCCGACCGGGGTGACGCGCCAAAAAACGAAGCTGATCTGGGCGCCTCCTCCATCATTGAGCAAACTGCGATCGTGCATAAATCGTAGCTTGGCTTGTGTTTGTCCCACCAGCGAGTCCCTCTCGAACGGTTCAAAGAGGGCCTGTACAAAGCCAGGCTCCACAAGAATATCATTATCCAAAAAGAGCAGGTGCGTTGCACCAGGCACTTCGATAGCGAACGTAGCCGCGCCATTCCGTCCACCCGCCACCCCAAGATTTGTAGGACTGTAATGTGTCAGTACATTTGGGAATGCTGCCTCGACGGATGCCACGGTTCCATCTTGAGATCCATTATCCCAGACAAGAGCACTAAATGAGCGATCTGCGTTTCCGAGCAGTTTGGACAAACACGCAAGCGTTTTTTGCTTCTGGTTGTAGGTCAGGATGATGACTGCGATCTTAGGAGAAGATGTCACATCCATGATTTCATGTACCTCATAAATTGGTTCCCATCTACATTCTTCGGCCAAAAGCGTGGCAGCTCATGCAAATCACTCTGCCCTCTGACCACATTATTCTGGCTGGTGCAGGCAAAGGCAAAGCCGGCTTCATACACAATTTGTTTGGCAGCTTTGGTTGCCCTGCCGTTTGGATATGTAAAACCATCAACCTGTCTGCCCAACAATTCCTCCAAATCCTGCTTGCTCAAAACGATCTCCTCCCTTTGCCGTTCCAAAGAAAGAAGCGGCAAGAGCGGATGGTGCTGTGTGTGCGAGCCGAGGTCGATGAGCCCGCTCTCGGTAAGCTGTAGGAGTTCTGCCTGCTTCATTGTTCGCGATGACGATCTATTATCGGAAGAAACACCAGACCAACTCCGAATAATGTTCATTGCATGCTGTTGCTCCCCGACATCCAGCGGGAGCAGGAAATGATACAGCATGTGGCAGAATTTTCTTCGGACATCCAAATTTTTCGCTCTATGCATCATCTGATGCTGATTCCAGATGAAGGAGTTTTTGCCAACCTGTAAGCGGAGTGTGCTCAACTCCGCCTCTGTCGAGATGATCAGTCTGTCAAGTTCATCCCACCAGAATTCCTCCCCGGTATATCCCGTGCAGACAAAGACCGTAGCTGGGACGTTGTATTTTTCCAACACCGGTTTGGCTTGATAAAAAACATCCGCGTACCCGTCATCGAATGTCACTGCAACCGACCGAGGAGGAAGCGAGCCTGCCTTCAAATGTTTCACCATTACGGAAAGCTGGATGGGATTGGCATATTTGTTCAGCGCTTCCATCTGCTCATCAAAATGTCTAGGGCTGACCGATATCATATAGTCATCCCGCGCCACATCAGCAATTCGGTGGTATCCCAGAATGACACCGCCACCAATGATGCGTGCCTGTAACCACCGCGAAAGCGTTTTGGCTGTCTTGGCGCCTGGAATTCTCATGGAGCAGGTTCTGGCTTGACAGCCCGAACGGCGATTAGAATTTCATATCGCCGATCCACGGCATCAAGTTCCTCCACCTTCAAGTCTTCACAGGCGAGGCCCTCAAGAAAAGAAATTGCTGCGAGGACATTGCCATACGAACGTACGGTGACATTCTCTTTTGGAAAGCACTCCTCAAACAGTAGCCTGGCGGATAGCGACGTAAATCGCCAGTACTCTCCCCATCTATCAAAATCATCAAGGCTCAGCTGAGCCATACCGGAACCGGTGACAAGTAGGGTACCACCGGGTTTCAAGATACGATACAAGGTAGCGATCGTGGTCCTGACGTCATAGATAACTTGCAGCGTCTGGGTAAAAATGATCGCGTCGAAAACGTTAGAGGGCAAGTGATCGGCATTAGTCAAGTCGGCAACAATCGTGGCATCGGGATTGCCTTTTACAGGATGTAAGACATCACTCTTGGTGACCCGTTCCTTCCCATAGCGGACTGTATATGCATTATGCTTGATTTCCAGTACGTGCCCGCGGATATCATTTGCGTGTTCGGCAAGGAATTTTTCGATGTAGTACCGGTCAATTTCAAGGCCCCGCTTATTTCCGTAATCTGAACTGATTGGTTGCAGCCGACGCAAATTGCCGAAACGAACCCATCCTACCGGTGGCCAAACAGCTATTCGGGCGAGCCGGCGCCGGGTCTCTCGCGACAGGTATCGCCGTGCAAAGGTGTGAACCTTACCAATCATTTAGACAACCATGTGTAGGGATAGGTTTTGTCGCATAGCCACTTTTGGAGCCAGCATCACATGAAGCTGAAAAATCAAATTTCATCGCTAATTTCCATTCTCCAGAATTTCAACCTGCCGATTCGTCAGCGTTCGGGAATGCTCTTTAGAATCAGCGAAGAGATATCCATTAATTTGGGTGAGAAGAATTGAATTGATGCCGGGTCCGAATTGAGTGTTTCCTCAATGTCCAAAGACGGACTGAATCTGGCAATATTTGCCTTTCAAGCCTTAGGATCCATTTCTTGATTCGCCTGAGAACGGAATAAAACGCACTAGGCAAAAATTTTTTGGATGGCTCGTTGATTAACCAGATTTCTTCTCTGAGAGTCATCCATACGAGTGGAGACTCAATCTCTTGCTGCGACATATAATCTGCCAGCCAGCGTAGAAATGCCAGTCGAAATAAATGGGATTGTCCGGAGTGTTCAGCCGTGAAAGAATGTGAGTTAGGATGCTGTCGATATCGGTCCAAACATTTATCCGAAACAATCACAGACTCTGAAAGGCAGACTTTTGCGTAAAAGGCTTGGTCCTCATACATGCCTCGAAACGATTCTTCGAATCCGGCAACTCGCCTGATCGTTTCACTCCGGATCATGAGGCTGCAGGTACATGGAACTGCTGATTGTCCGCTCAAGTAGAGTTGTAATAGTCGAGGAGGGTATAGTAGCGCATTTAGTTCCACCCCATTTGGAGGAACATAATCGCGCTGCAAGTCTTTTGGCAATCCCGTCCAACTATGCCAATATAACGTGCTTCCATACGTCATTCCGACAGTTGGATGTGAGGAAAGAATTTTTACTTGATGTGCTAGTTTGTCAGGTAGCCAGATATCATCCGCATCAAGGAATGCGATAAACTCGCCCTTTGCGTGACGAATACCCAGGTTTCGTGCTGCACTCATCCCTAGATTCTCGTGATCTGGGTGCTGAAAATAGTGGATTCGTCCCGCGTATTGAACTGCATACTTCTGGGCAATAGTGGTGCTCCCATCGTTGGAGCCATCATCAACTAATAACAATTCCCAACTCGTATAGGATTGTTTTAGCACGCTTCCAATGGCCTCGTGGAGGAATTCGCGTGCATTCAAGAAAATCATGATAACGGAGACTACCGGGTTATCTACCATATTTAAATATCTTATGAGACATCTTCACTTGTTTTCAACCAGATGGCTTAAAAAATGACGCAAATTGCGGGAAAACCAATACAAGGCTTTTTGCAAAGCCCAGCTGAAAGTGTCGATCGGTTACCCAAATGAGAGTTGCAGCAGCAGTAGCCCCTAGGACGGTCGCAAGAATTAAACCAGGGAGGCCAGGAACTGCATTGCTGGCACCTGTGGCAATCACGAAACACAAACATGTGCCTGCCAAAATGACTACAAAGGGCTTGTGCAAACCTTCAAAAGGACGGTCAAGGACGGCTCTAAGAAAACCAGCGCTCACTAATTGTGAGACTGCAATGGCTGGTAACCAGGCTAATGCTGAGCCTGCTAAGCCAAACTGCCGCGTCAGCATCCAAACGAATGTGATCGTAATTGAGGATTGGATCACTTCCAACACTGCTATTCTATATGGTTGCCCAAAACCCTTGAAGACCGACACCGCGACATCTCCAAAAATACCAACCATGACCACCAATGAAAGAATCCGAATTACATCTTCTGTGCCAGCCCATTCTGGCCCCAGAATATCGCTGATGAGTACCGGAGCAAGAACGATCAGCAGGATAGATGCAGGGTAAAGGACTGCTGCTATGCCACTGAACAAGGCGCGGAACGCTCGTGTGGCTTGCAGGAGATCATTCTGCAACCGGGCAAAAAGTGGAAAAGCAACAGCGCCCACCACCTCACTCGCTACCTCGCTTGGTAGGTACGCAAACTGAACCGCTATGAAATACAGCCCTAATCCCTCAGCGCCCAGTTGCCGAGAGATAACAACTCGTAATCCATAGCTGCCAGCCATTGCAATCAAGCTGCTGACGAAAACCCAGCCTCCGAAGTGGAGTAGTGGTTGAATAGCTTTCCAATCAAAGGAAAAGCGGGGACGGTAAGGTGCAATAATATAGGAAGCGATCACCATTGAAATCATGCCCCCCAGTGGACCAAACACAAGAGCCCATACACCGATGAATTCTGCCAGCACAATGGAAATAATAGCGTTTGAGACTGCTTCGATAATCTTAAGATATGCTAACGGCCGAAACGAGAGTTCACGGCTTAATGCTGCTACCTTAATACTGATCATAGACTCGACCATGGGACGAAACGCAAGCGCTTGAATAATAGGTACAGCATGAGGCTCTGAAAATATCTGTGCGATCCATGGAGCAAGCATGATGGTAAGTACAGCCACGATGACAGACCGGAACACATCGAAGGTCCAGGCAATATCGTAGCGATGCTCATCCATGTTTTCAGCTTGGACGACTGCTGGAACCAAGCCCATATTTGTCATGCTCAGCAAGAAACCGGTTGCCGTAGTCGCGATGGCTACTAATCCAAAATCCGCTGGGGTAAGCAAAATGGCTAAGATCAGCAGCCGGACCATATAAATTATCTTGACGCCACCCATCTGGATAATATTCCAAACCATTGCAGAGCCCGCTGCGCGTAGAGGACGATGTTCAGTCATTCAACTATCCCCTCAATCTTCGATGGCCGGTGCAATAACCAAATATCATATAAGACTCTTAAACAAGTAGATAACCTTTCTCGAGTAACCGAGAATCAGATCCATGATCCCTTGCAGCAGGGAGCTAAATTTTCACCCGAAAAGGTACAACCAAGCTGTCAGCATTCCGCAATGTACTTCTAAGACTCAAACCGTCGTTTCCACCCAGCCAAGATCCCTGGTAACAAATGCAGCGCGTCTGCCCGGCCCCGTTCTATCATGTCTCGATCGCTCCGTAACACTCCGCGTAACCAGCGTACTGGACCGCGCGCCAAATCGCGTGTAGCCTGCGCCCAAATCATCCAATTGCCCCGTCTCAAATGAGTACCGTAAAAACCACCCTGGCTCCGTGAATATTCTGCATAGCGGGCTGCCCGTTGGGCAGAGTCCCGCCAATGAAAATGAAAAAGAAAAATATCCGGATCATAGAGAATGATGATGCCTAGTCGCAACGCACGGTATCCATAATCATTGTCCTCCGCCGCCTGCAAACAAGGATGTTCATCGAAGCGCCCAATGCGGCGCACCAGATCCATAGCCATACCCACATTGCCGCCTATGAATGGATGGATTCTAAGTTGCGGGCGATCATACCGGATTGGTTCACGTGAGGTCACTACTGAAAAGGCAACCTCCTCGTCTCCTGCCTGCTCAACGCGTCCGGTGATTATAGCACCCGGCTCCTTTTCTAAATGCGATACCATTTGGGCCAGCCAGTTTTCCGATACAAAGCAATCGTCATCTGTAATCACAACGAAATGCGTCTTCACCTGCTCCAACCCGTAATTAATGCCGGCAGAACGCCCACGCTGACTGGATAGAATGTGCTGGACATGCAGACCAATTTGCTGCACACGTTGCACCCAACCTGCCACACTGGAATTGGAACCCTGCTCCACTACAATCAACATGCCAGGCCAGTTGCTCCCCCGGAGGATCCAATACAGGCACTGTTCCAAGATCGGTCTGCCGAGCGTGGGGATTACAATGCTGATGTCCGCTAGCACCGGCTTGGGCTCAAATTCACCCGCATGGAGGCAGCCAGCAGATTTCCATTCTGGTTTTTCTATCATGGATAGGCTATCTCTTCCGAAAATACGTAAATGTAAAAGTTGCTGTCTCCTACTTGGTGCCAGCCTTCTAGTTGAGCATACTCAGGAACATACTCGGCAACAACTGCTTTTGCGCCTGTGCCGGCAAATGCACGTAAAACACTTATCTGAAGTGCCTCATCGCCTTGCCAGAAACCCTTTGCATCCGCATCCAGCATTTCAGCCACTATCTTTACACGTGCCAACCTTGCCCAGAACGCATCGAAACCATATCCAATGATCGCAGCTTTCTCACCCGGCTCCACCCCTAACTGGTGAAGCTCCTGTGCAACTTCACCCGGCCAGTTCGGAGGAAGACTTTCTTTTATAGCATCCTGATGGGGATTTGTCTTTCTTGACAGGTCCCGAAATCCATGGAGATTTAGAGCGACAATGCTCATAGCGAGAAAAACGCTCATGATCACACCCATGAAAGTTGCCAGGTTTCGAGCTTGCCGTTCATTTGGTATACGAGTATTTGCCAGCAGGTCACCCCAGAAGAGAACTGTAAACACGCCGATGTACCTACCAATCACGTTTACTAATCCGTAAAAACCAAAAGCAGCTATGGCTATGATTACAGGCCCCCATCGTGAACGATAGGTCCCCGGGAGTGATCCCCTCGAGCCAGCGATCCAGTATAAAACCATCACTCCTATGAGCAACCCAGCCTGCTGACGGATTAGAACATCATAATAATACATGAGACTGAAAATCAAATAATCTATCTGACGATCCATATCGCGACGAATTGTCACCCCCTCGTACCAGTAAAACGGATCGTATGAGATCGGATATGTCCCTCCGATAGGCGCGCCAAACTCATATATCGGAGGATTATCATATATCAACCTGGATGGATGCATGGGCATACCGTTTCCGGGAGGATGCCCCTGCCAGTGAGGATATGGGAGCCCGTTGATGTAGCGGGCATAGGTCAGCGTTCCTGCATCACTGAAGGTAAACCTCTCCTCATATAAGGAAATAACAGCGATGAACGGTGTACTAAAAAGCAGGAAAAACACTACGGAAATTAAGACACGCGGCAGGCGTTGGCGTAGTAAGGGTGCAGAAACACCATAGACCACCAAAAAAACAATTGATATAGGAAACATTACAGCTTTTACCAGATAACCCAGACCCAGCACACTTCCGAACAGGATTGGCAGCTTCCAGCCTTCATCGTTCAAACGCATTCGTACAAGCAACCCGGCTGCCAGGTATACAAAAGCGGACATTAGCATATCTGGTGTGACCGACCAGATCTGGATTAGATGAAGGGAGGCAAACACAAAGATAGAATAGCCCAGCCCCCACCAAACCCAATGCGGGAAACTTCTCCATTGTGCTCCACTTTCGTCCAATGCGATGAACTGTTGATATTTTCTGAGTTGATCCCACAGGAATTCAAAACAAACCAGTGCCAGTAGGTAAATCACGAAATTGACTACATGTACCGTGGGGAATTCGAATTCCATGTGTGGCTTTACTATATTCAGAACAACGCCAAGAATCCACGAATACATGGGACTCCAGACTGAATTGATAGCTACTTCCCAATCCCCGCGCATGTAGGCATCGCCCATGTCCAGATAACTTATTCCATCAGCATTCATCGAATGACTAATGGATGCCGCCCAGGTATGAATCATTCCCAATAGGATTGCAAGGATTCGTAACATCCAGGGAAACCATATAATTTCATCACGCGCAAAAAAAACGAGTATTCTGTTGACTATATTCTTCATGCTCTCTGCTTCAATTCGTATTTTGATCGGGTATTCGCGGCCGTAGTTCTGGCAGATAAGGCAACCTTCGCGGGTTTCGATGCAGGGAAGACTGTTATCCTACTGAAAGACCAAGCAGTTCAAGGAGCCTTTACATTCGGGAAAGACCAAATAGTCTATTAGCCTTGATTTTAATCTGCACCTCATCTCATTCTTTATTGATAAATTGTTGCCACCAAAGTGATAAGTAAAGTAATCCCCATATCTGGTGACTGTTATCCTTTTTATTAGCCATGTGTTCATTTATTAGCCGGGAAACACTCGCAGGTTTGAAAAGCTCCATGCGGTTTATCTGCCGGGCCGAGAGATGGTCGAGGACGAAATCCCTTAATTCACCTGTAAACCAAATGCCCTTTGGAACATTGAAACCCTGCTTTTTTCTGCCCACTGGAAGCTCAGGCATGGCGCGATGCAAGATCTTTTTGAGCGCGTATTTTCCATAAAAAAAATTTTTCAACTTAAGATTGGGTGGCAATGACGCAACAAATTCAACCAGTTGGTGATCCAGGAACGGCACTCGTACTTCCAATGAATGTGCCATGCTCATTCGATCCAGCTTTGCTAGCATGTCATTTGGCAGGTAGAAGCGCGTGTCAACATACAGCATCCTGTCCAGGGGATGCACAGCAGCGGTCTGCGAAAATGTTGAACGATAAAGATCAAGTGTGTTCACGTTCGCGACACTCTCAAGAAGACCCGGCAGGTCATTACGATACATTTCCCTTTTTGCATCCTCGTCAAAAATGGTTCGCCAGCTTGCATGCCCTGCCTCATAATCCAGTTCTGCTCCTCGGACAAATAATTTTAGTTTGAAGTCCCAGCTCATTTTGGCATGAGATATAGGCAAGCGTTCCACCATAGGACGCAGAAATTTTCGACGAATCGGCCCCGGAATCCACCGATACAGTATGGCAAGGTAGTATGCCGAATATGTATCATAACCTGCCAGGGTTTCATCGGCGCCATCTCCTGACAAAGCAACCGTGACCTTTTCCCTCGTCATCTCCGACAGATAATACATCGGTAGCATGGACGAATCGGCAGTCGGCTCTTCAGCGTGCCAGACGATTGTTGGCAACACGTTGATCGCATCCGGTGTGACCATATGCTCATGATGACCTGTCTTGCATAGATCGGCAACCCTGCGGGCATAGTCGAGCTCATTGAATGAATCTTCCCTGAAACCGATGGAAAAAGTCTTTACAGCCTGATCAGAATTGCGGGACATCCAATAGACAATGGAACTCGAATCAACCCCTCCACTTAGGAATGCCCCCAGCGGAACATCGCTTACCATTTGCTTCTTAACGGCTTCCGCTAACTGGTGCTCAAACTCCTCAGTAAGTTGCTTCTCGTTTCCATCGCGCTTCTCTCGATAAGAAATGTCCCAATACGCTTCAAGTCTGGATTGACCATCCCTCTCTACCAACAAAAAATGCGCGGGCGGAAGCTGACGAATATTGCAAAAAAGCGTAAAGGGAGCCGGAGTATAGTTCAGAGATAAATAATGATGTAAACCATGAAGATCAATTTGACGTTTCACGGTTGGATCGCAAAGAATGCCTTTAATCTCGGATGCAAAAAGAAGCCTGTCACGGCGGTGTAGATAAAATAGTGGCTTGATTCCCAGCCGATCGCGGACCAGCCATAACCTCTGGATGGCAGAATCCCATAGCGCAAAGGCGAACATGCCATTAAACCGAGACAAACAATCCACTCCCCATGTCTCGTAGGCATGTAGAATAACCTCCGTGTCCGATCCTGAGCGAAAGATATGTCCCCGTTCCTCCAGTTCTTTCCGGATGTCGAAAAAGTTATAGAGTTCGCCATTGTAGGTAATCCAAACCGAATGATCCTCGTTACTCATAGGCTGCTTCCCAGCCTCGGACAAATCGATGATCGCCAACCGTCTGTGACCCAGCCCGATCGAACCTTCAATGTAGATCCCTTCTCCATCCGGGCCTCGGTGGCGGAGACTGTCTGTCATAGCAGACAGGACTTCCATGGATGGAGGGTGCCCATCAAAATGCAAAACACCACAAATTCCACACATTATTCGTATTTCTCCAGCCGCGACTGTGCCACCTGATCAGTTAACAGCCCGAAGAAGAAAAGCAAAACACCGGTGATAATCAAAAGTAAGGCACCAACACTGATTCCACGCTCGAGGATAATATAAGGCAATCCCCACAGGATGCCTGCTATGCTCAAGAGCACACTAGCCGGGATATATATCCGAAGAGGTTGAAATAGAGACATAATGCGCAGGATCAATATGACTGTCGCGAACCCGGTGCTCACCTTCACTGTGCTTTTACCTCCCTTCGATCTGGGACGGATGGTGATTGGCTCATAGGCAACGGCATAGCCCCGATTCAAAAAAATCAGCGTGGTGGTTGTTGAAAATGAAAAACCATCAGGACATAGGTGAAGATATTTCTTAAGCAAATCAGTTCTGAAGATCCTCAAACCGGAATTCAAGTCGGGAATTTTCTGAGCTGAGAGATAGTCGGCCAGCCATTTCAACACCCATTTTCCCGGCATACGCAGAGGCGGGCTGTGAATGGGTTTGGCGCGAGCCCCTACAACCAGATCATATTCATCTGCAAGGTGAAGCAACTTGACCAAATCATTTGGGTCATGCTGTCCATCGGAATCCATGGTTGCGACTCTTGATGCACCGCAAGCACGGATGCCGGTTTTAAGAGATGCCCCGTAGCCTCGATTTCGTTTGTGCGATATCAATTTCAAGTGTCTGCCGTCGACGCATTTCAGAACTTGTTCCGATGTCCCGTCTGTCGACCCATCATTAACGACAATGATTTCCCAATTTTGGGAGCGAGCAAGATCAAGAGTTGCAGCAAGCAGGTTGCTGATTGTCTGGCTTTCATTGTAAGCCGGTATGACAACACTCAAAATTGGCTTATGGTTGGGTTCTATCATTGGAAGAGTACTGTTGCCTTTCGTTGGACTTTTCCCGTTTCCCAATAGGATTTCTGCCATCGCTGCCTGGGTAATCATGGAGTTTTGACAGAGATATTCTTTGCGAGGGATAATCCATCGTTTTCGCAGGTATAAGCCTCTGCAATTCGAGATAGTCCACTCGCGGAGTAGTTACCATATACGAATTGACGTTAAAGCAGCCGACGATCTGATGGCCGGGATGGCAGTTATGGAGAGGCATTTGTTGCTGTATAGTCACTGATCTCCCGGCAGTTCTTGGGTCTCTTAATGCATATCTTTCCCTGCTGTAATTTGGCAACTGCTGTAAATGAGATAACTGCTTGTTGCTACACGTCTTGAACATTCACGCTCCAGATAGATTCGCAGATCTGTATGGATACGGTCATACAATTCAAAGTTTGTGACCACAAAATACTCTGGAATAAAGCCTAAGGCGTCCATTCGTTCTTCAACGGACAACGCGCTCGCGGAAGGTGGTCTGTAAAAAGGATCGTCTACACTGACGGGCCAAGCCGCGCCGGAGAATTCCCCGTAATACTCAAGAGGTATCCCGTAGTAATGAGCCACGAACACCGTACGAGGGCTGTGGTGTACAAGCGCTCCAATCTCTCTCGCTATGCTGAGATCTTCGAAATGAAACGAGTATAGATTCTCACGAACTTCTTTGTGGCTAAAGTAAAGCATCACCGCTATGACCGCGGATACTGGGATCAACCAGGTTTTTCCCGACATCTGTATAAGTGCTCTTAACGTTCCAGCCACAAGAGGAGCAATGCACAGACCAATAAGAGGGAAGAGCTGAATATGGTAGTAGCCGTGGGTGTGAATATGATAGGTGAAAGCAATACCAAAAATCAGGTATCCGATTGCGAGTCCAATGACTAAATGCTGGAGCATTTTGTTCTGCAGGATAAAGAATCCAATGATTGCCAGAATGAGGGCAAATTGTCCGACGATATCGGTTCCCAATTCAAACCATCCCTGCCAAAAGCCCCTTTTTGTCAACAGGTGAGGCATAAAACTCGTTTCTAGTTTCCAGCGCATAAAGCCGGCAAAAACAATTCCATATCCATAATAAAGAGCCAAAGGCAGCAGGCTGAGGCTGGTGAAGGTAATTAAAGGAATATCAAGAATATTTTTCCAGCTTTGCTTCTTGTGAATGGATAAGACGATGAACACGCAGAAAATCGAGAACAAAACTAGAGGCCTGAGCACCAATGTGATTCCTGCAATGCAGGATGCCAAAACGAGATGACTTGTTGTTGGCCTTTCAAAATATCTTATTACTAAATACAAGCTGAGTAGAAACATCATCATCATGAGCGAATCTGGTTGAAAACTTCGGCTAATGATTATGCCTTTCGGCACAAATAAATAATAGGCTGTTGCAATGATGGCAACATCTGTAGTTAGGAAATGTTTTGCGATCGAGTACATAGTTAAACCCCCGATTAACCAGAAGGCATTGGTCAGATAGCGTGCATAGAAGATCTCCTCTTTGCCCATCATCTGATAGATCAACGACACCAGATATTCAAGCAACGGGGGTTCGAGCACTGGCTGCTGGTTCTTGGTAATGATTGCAATCTCTCGCCGCCAATCTTCCACATCTGCATTACGCGTAAAATAATATGCCCTCGCGAAGATTGCAGATGTGTATTCTCGCTCAAGCAGATCACCCGGAACGTGTAACTCGTGCTGCCGGAGCAAAGCAGCTAAGACAAACATGACAAGCAGGCAAAGCTTGAGCAAATAAGGATTCTGCTCAAGGAAGCTCATTGGTTGCTCTGAGTTTTCAGCCTTGAATACAATTTTCATGTTGAATCAGTGACTGCCTGGAAAAGAGAGATATACCTCTTGGTCATGAAATGAACGGCATATTCGACCTGGACAGATTGCCGGGCAGCCCGTCCCAGGCATTCAGCGAGTACCTTATTCATCATCAGAAGGTCGAGTGCCTCGTACAGGTCGTTGAAATTTCCTACCCTGACAAGGAGCCCATTTTCCTTATCGAGAACAATGGTCTTGATAGCTCCTACGGGTGTTGTCACGACTGGCAAACCGCATGCCATGGCTTCCACCAGAGAGTTACCAAAGGCTTCGTTCTCTGTGGGGAAGACGAAGATATCAGAAGCCTGCAAGTACTCCGAAACATTCTCTACTGTGCTCGTAAACCGTACTCGCTTTCCCAGCCCCGATGTATTCACAAATTCATGCATCTGCGCTTCACAGTTGTGGATGTCGAGTCCGCCCGTGCCCACTAGAAGTAGTAGTACGTTTCGGTGTCGGGAGGAGACTTGCTTCCATACCTTCAATAAAAGGGGCAAACCCTTATAGGACACGAGGCGTCCGGTATAGATGGCAATGGTTGCCTTTTGAGGAAGGTTGAGCTTTTTACGCAAAAGGTTTTTTTTTGCAGGAACTATTGGAACAAAGCGAGTTGTGTCTACACCATTCGGAATTAGATGAATCCTTTTTGCCGGAATCCCGATCATTTTCCATTCTGAAGCAATCTCCGATGAGATAGCGGAAAATGCATCTGCTTTTTTTAAGATCGCATTGCGAACCTTAAGAAACAATCTGAAGAGAAGTGAAGTGCGCGAGCCGCCAAGCCTTTTTAACCCGCTTTCGAAAAAGTCGCCGGACATCTCCCCCTGGCTGTCAGCCTTGAGGATAACGGGCTTCCGCAGCAGCTTTCCAGCCAGAATAGCGGCTAAGCCGATAATGCGGTAGCCGGAAACGAAGATCAAGTCATATTGATGGCGCAGGCTAATCAGCATAGGAAGACCGGAAAGCAGCAAACCCCATTTTTTCAACTGCCCGCCGCCAACAGGAGCGAGCCGGTACACATTCACATCATCACATCGCTCCTGTTTTTTCAGCGCAGTGTCAGACCTGCGAGTCAGGATAATCACGGAATGACCGTTGGCTATTAGGCCCTTTGCCAGTAATTGTGCCTGTATTTCACCACCGCCGACTACAGGATAATATGTTTCCGTAAAAATGCAGATTTTCACCAGATGCTTCTCATTCGTCTTCTCATCTGTTTGCCCCAAAATTTGATGAAATCACCAAGTTTTGGATTGCGATATAGTTTTCCATTGACGCCGGTCTGTGGCCTAAACTCGGCCACACCATACTTGACATCTAGAATCGCCTGCATGTAAAGGTCGAGTCCCAGGGACTCCAACTCATGGAATACAGCCGAATACGATCGACCATATGCCCTGATCTCACCCGTCTTGGCGATCTGTCCTGTGTCCAATCCCTTATTAACCTTTTGGATCGTCACGCCTGCGACCGGCTCGCCGTTATACATTGCCCAGAAGGTTGTCTTATTCCCTCGATACTCGGGCACCTTTCCATGATGAATTCCAAGCGTGCCTAGCCTCGGAATCTCAAACAGCTCAGGTTTCAAAATGGGACTTCCATAAATGAGTCCCAGATCGGGCTCTAATGTACGTATCTGCTCCAGAACTCGAGGAGCATGAATATCGGGGATGAAGTGGACGCGGTCTGAGATTCTTTCCAGGATTTTTTTGGCAGTGATTTCCTGGCGGGGCTGCAGTAGAAAACGAACAACCTTGTTTGCCACCCAAGCGACAAACAAGGGAAGGGCCAGTAATCCGCGGCGTTTCCACAGATCTTTAAGTACTCCCCACAGTGTTCGGGACTGCGCCTGGCAAAACGCACCCAGGAACTCGATCTCTCGGTGTTCCTCTAGTCTACAAAGGAACTCTCGGGCATCGAGGTTCAACTCCGGACCACTGCCGAACATGACCACTCGAATTGGCCGACTGTATTCAATTTGATTCGCGGACACGGTTTGAAAATAACCTCTTCAAGGAAGCACCTGCAAGGTATTTCCATCTTTGCAAAAACGGTTCGATACGATGCACCAGCCGAATCCATAGCACAGAACTCGAGAAAACAGCTAGCCCGGAAATCGAAGCGTTCGGAATGAGATAAATCTCCGGATTTTGACATTCCTCGTCCAGTAATTTGGAAGTCAAAATGGGACGCGTTTGCCAGGGGTAGTAAATCGTTGTCTGGCTTGTAAAACAATCCAAGGCGTTTCTCTTGAATTTTGCAACATCTGCAATCTCCAGTTTATACAGGAATTGCGGTTTGATATATTTTCGGATGTCACGTTTCGGCATCAGCCGCCAGCGATAGTAAACAAAATACTCAATCGGTTGGGCCTGCAGAACGCCCATTTCAAGGTCGGTGGTGATAACGAGATTGACGGCCAAGTGGTCCGGGTGACGATCATAGCGAAAGGGCATGAAAATGAAATCCGGCTGTATGCTTTTGATCGTTTCCCTGAGCGGCTCTCGAAATGCCACAATATTTCTCGTCAACTCGGCTTCAGGCAAACGCAGGAAGTGCAGGTTCTGTTCTGGAATCCCAAGTACTTTCATCGCTTTCACGGATTCCTGCATGCGAACCTCGCCAAGGTCAGGTGAGATTTCATCCCGGCCTGCGATAATGGGTGCAGGCGATCGCATGCCATCGGTGGCGTAGATGATATGAATGCACTCCTTCTGCGGGAGACTGGCAATCAAACCGCCACATGCGAGGGCCTCATCGTCCATGTGCGGCGCCACGATGACAATGCTGCCAGACAGAGATTGTAAGTCAAGATTGTGTGCTTGCATTAATCGGCCGCTACCTTTTCCAACAATGCCAGTGTGTTTTTCGCGCACAAATCCCAGGTGAACAGACTGGAGCGCTGCAAGCCTTTACGGGAAAGTGTTTCGCGCACCTGCAAGTTAGAGATGATCTGGGCAATACCATTCGCAATCGATTCGGTGTCGGAAGGGTCCATCAGGATTGCCGCGTCGCCCGCAATTTCCTTTAACCCGTTAACATTCGATGTCAGGATGGGTGTGCCACATGCCATGGCTTCGGTGAGCGGAATAGGAAACGCCTCGAGATTGGATGGATATAGATAAAGGCTGGCGAGGCTGAAAACAGCAGGCATATCCACCTGTTCTATCCAGCCGGGGAACAGAATATCCTTCCCATAACCATCTGCCGGGATGGCGTACTCATTCCTGAACAAGTGGCAATCCTTGCCACCGACAATGAGTTTATGTGGGGTAGCGGTTTGTTTATGATAGCGAGCGAATGCTTTAAATACTTGCCCGAGATTTTTTCGATGATCCCCGTTTCGTTTCGTGAGCGTAAGAATAAAATTCTCCGGAAGGTTATAACGCAGCTTTACTCTATTCAATTCGTCAGCATCCGTGACGCGTTTGAAATGCCGGGCTGGAGCAAAATAGATGGTTTGCACTTTGCCTGCAGGTAGGTTCATGATCCGATTGAAATTGTCAGTGGTCTCCTGGGAGACCGAGATCACTGCTGATGTTTTTTTGAAATATAACGGCAGCATCATTTTCATGTACTTCACGTCCCACCAGGGGTAATACTGTGCCTGCTCAGGGATTAACCAGTCCGCGCCATGCACTACCATGACCGCTTTGCATGGCGCCAAAAGAGGCGCCGTGAATTTGGGATGGAAAATGACATCGATATTTTCCCGGAGACACGCACTCGGGACAGCGATTTGATCCCAGTATGCCTTGTTCGAACCTTGTACCCATTGCTCTTTCACATTGGCGTGGTGCGAGAACAGCCCAATATTGGATGGGTTGGGATAGAACAAAAAATATTCGTTTTTCTGATCGAGAAGCAGGAGTTCCTTGACGATATTTCGCGTGTATACACCAACCCCACCTTTTTCGTCAATCGAACGCAGCATGACGCCAATGCGCATAGTTTACGGGAGGAATGGAAAAGGTCAGTCAGGAGACCTAAGACTACGCTTCTTTTCCATTTTTCTTCAACCTTGGATTTACAACCAGCCAATTTCCGATGGCGAGG
>JAICQC010000459.1 GCA_025938055.1 Anaerolineales bacterium
CGAGTCCGATGGCTGAATTCTGACTGCCAAAACTCGAGACCGCGTAATAGAGGTGCCATTTGTCATGGAAGAAAGAAATATCGGGAGCCCAAATATCCGTCAGGTTGGGGTTTATTTCCCGCGTCCAAACCGGGTTGCGTTCGAAGATTCGTCCACAAAACTCCCATGCCACCTTATCTGTGGAGCAAATGAAGGGAATCAGACTGCCCGTTGAGAAGACATAGTAGGTGCCATTCTCATGTGCAATGACAGGATCGTGAATACGCTGGATAAATCCCTCCGGCTCAATCACCACACCTTGTTTCTCGGCACTGGACGGCGATCCTGATTCAAACGGTTGGCAGGCTGTGACAAGAATCACTGTCAGCGTGACTAGCAGAATCAGTCGGGTCATTATTTCATAACCGTTGATTGTTTCACTCAGAACAGGTGGTCAGTACGGTGAACGATAGGGGAGGCAGGCTGAGGGTCACGCAGTTCGCATCGACAGCCGGTGCGGGAATGGGCTTCGCGGCGACACGGTCTGGTGCATCCCAACTATTGAAGTCTTTTGGATCTCTGCCCGCCAGCTGCCAGGCGTTGTCTATCTTAATCGCCTGTCCATCCTGCCAGAGAAGGTCAGTGACTACCGATTCGGTCTGGCTCCTGTTCACCAGGAACACCGCGCCTTGCTGCGTCTCGGCCTCAAAACTGGCAGAAACATCCAATGCCGGGACAGCGTCGTGTTGCTTTGTCTCGAGCTTCGGCGCTTTGACGTGGACGTCCAGCGCCTCGCCGCGGGCAAGATTGCTGACCAGTTTGAAGGCGTAGTAGGAGGGGTGCTTGAGCATTCCATCGGGGCGGGTGTGAAGCCAGGAGATCGTGTTGACGATCTGAGCGACGCAGGCGATCTTCAACACGTGGCTCTTGCGCAGGAAGACGTTCAGCCATTGTGCCACGACCAGCGCATCCTCCAGATTATAGATCTCCTCCGCCAGATGAGGAGCTTCGGTCCAGTTTCCCTGGACAGGGTCACCCTTGTACCAGACCTGCCATTCGTCCCACGAAAGATAAATGTCATGCTTGCTGCGCCGTTTGGCTTTTACATAGCGCAGAGTTCCTTCCAGCGTATCGACAAAACGCTCAAAGAGAACCGCGCTCGCCAGATAGCTGTCCGTGTCGTTCTCCGCGTTCCCGGCGTAATAGTGCATCGAAAGGTAGTCCATGTGCTCCCAGGCGATCTCCAGAGCTGTGCGATCCCATTCCGGGTAGGTTGGCATACGGTCATTTGATGAACCGCACAGGATCGTCTGAATGGTCGGGTCCTGTAGCTTCATCATCTTTGCTGCTTCCAGGGCTTTATTTCCATAGGATATGGCATCCAGGTGACCGATCTGCCAGGGACCATCCATTTCGTTGCCAACACACCAATAGCGCACGTTGTGCGGGTCACGGAACCCGTGGCTGGCGCGCAGGTCAGACAGGCGCGTCCCATGCGGGATATTACAGTATTCCACCAGGTCTGACGCAGACTGTATAGTCCCCGTGCCCATATTTACACCGAGCATTGGCGCCGCATTGATGGACGCGCAGAATTCGATAAATTCGTTCGTGCCAAATTGATTGGTTTCCAGCGATTGCCAGGCGAGTTCGCGGCGGCGCGGCCGCTGTTCCTTGGGACCGACACCATCCAGCCAATCATAGCCGCTAAGGAAGTTCCCGCCGGGATAGCGTATGACGGTGTACCGCTGATCGCGCAATGCCTCGATAACATCCGTGCGAAAGCCGCGCTCATCCGCAAGAGGAGACTTGGGGTCGTAGATTCCCTCGTATACACAGCGTCCCATGTGCTCGGCAAATCCGCCAAAAAGCAGAGGTGAAATTGGGGCGATCGTTCGATTTGTGTCCAGCAGAACCTGTGCGTTTGATTTGGTCATGTAGGAGCCTATCTTGGTGAGTGGATTTGTTTACAAAAATCAGCGGGTTGGGTAAATGTCTATCACTGTCCAGCCATGCCGGTGGTCGTAATCCCAGCAATGATTTTCCGCTGGAAGATGGCATAGAAGATCAGAACTGGCGCCGAGGCGATAAACGCCGCCGCAAAGGCAAGCCCGCGTTGGATATAACTTCCCTGCTGAATGATCACGAGTCCAACCGGCAGGGTGAGCGCTTCACGTTCGCTGAGCACGATGAGCGGCCAGAACAGATCGTTCCACATGCCCAGAAAGGTGAAGATGCCAAGTGCGACCATCGCGCCGCGCACCAGCGGCAGGCAGATCTGCCAGTAGATGCGGAAGGGGCTGGCGCCATCTACACGTGCTGCATCTTCAAGATCACGCGGGATCGCGTAGAAGTGCTGGCGCATTAGAAATATCCCCACCACAGATGCAGCAGCCGGCCACCATATGGCATGGTAGGTATTCAGCAGTTTTAGGTCACGCAGCAATAAGAATGCGGGGATCAGGGTGATCGCTGCTGGAATCATCAGGCTGAAGAGCAGAAGCGAGAACAATTGATTTTTGCCAGGAAACTCCAGCCGGGCAAACGCGTAGCCGCTTAATGTCGACAGGAAAACAACGATGACGGTACCCACGCTGGCGATGATGAGACTGTTGGCAAACCATTTCATAACGGGCAGGGTAACATCCGAAAAGATATGGGTGAAGTTGGCTGACGTGATGGGCTGGGGAATCCACTCGATCGGGAAGTTGAACTGATTCGATTCATGCGTGAATGCCCGTGAAACGATGTAAAGCAAGGGAATGATGATCATCACGGCGAGTGGTAGAAAAACCAGCCAGAGCAAAAGCGTGCGGGAGAATACCTTGCGGCGGGGCCGCCAATTAAAAAATGAATGTGTTGTCTTCGTTTGTGTGGTCATATCCTGCTCCTGTATATCAACTAATACTCAGCGCGCCCGCGCATCACCCGGAATAAAATCACTGTAACGACAATCATGATGACAGCAAGCACAACTGCCATGGAGGATGCATACCCGAACCGGAAGTACTTCCAGGCAGTCTCATATAGGTACATCACTGCGGTGCGAGATGCATTGCCGGGTCCGCCCAGGGAGATGATGTACGGTTGGGCGAATACCTGCATGTGGGCGATAAACTGGGTCACGGTGATGAACAGCATCGTGGGCATGATCAGCGGGATCGTAAGGTAACGAAATGACTGCCAGGAGTTTGCGCCGTCGATTTTCGCGGCTTCGTAATACTCCTCAGGAATGCTTTGCAGTCCAGCCAGGAATACGAGCATTGGGAAACCGAAGGTCCACCAGACCGTGGAAATGGCAAGGGAAGTAATGACGATGTCCGGATCTCCCAGCCAGGAGATTCTCGGACCTCCCATCAAAGTTGTAACAAAGTAGTTAACAATGCCCAGTTGGGTATCCCAGATACGGGTACCGACGATGCCTATCACCGCCACCGACAGGACGCCGGGCGCATAAAACAGAACGCGCAGGAAATCTCTACCGAAGAAGGAGTGCTTCAGCCCCGCAGCTGTAAGCAGACCCAATATGATATTCATTGCTACCGTGAGCACTACGAAACGGCCCGTATTGCCCAGCACCTGCCAAAATACTTTGTCATTCATCAGCGCCTGATAATTTGCAAGCCCGATGAAATTCTGCTC
>JAICQC010000081.1 GCA_025938055.1 Anaerolineales bacterium
GCCAGGCGCATAGGTTTACGTTCGCGATGTAATTTCATGTTGGAATTATATGGGATTGCAGGGTAAGGCAGCTGCCTTACCCTGCAATCCCATATAATTCCAACATGAAATTACATCGCGAACGTAAACCTATGCGCCTGGCTGAATACGATTATTCCTTGCCAGGTGCGTATTTCGTCACAACATGTACGAAGGATAGAGAAATGTTATGTACTGCACTCGAAGCAAAATCAGCAGTGGAATCATCTTGGCATGCATTGTTGGACATATTTGCAAACATCGAATTGGGTGAATTCGTCGTAATGCCTAATCATGTGCATTGTATCCTTTGCATCGTGGGAGAAGGATCCTATCGTCTTCATCCGGGCACGTGGAAACATAATGACATTCGTAGGGTTGGGCAGCTGCCCAACCCTACGAATGTGACACAATTTTGAAACCATCAGCAATATCATCGGCGCGTTCAAGACCACAGCAGCAACACGGGTAAACAAATTGCGCCGAACCTGCCGTTCCCTACGTGTGTAATATGTCATTTTTCACTTGACCCTTCCCCCCTCCCGTTCTACAATTCAAGCGCCCGACAATACGAAAAACGAACTCTCACAAGGAGAACATAATGTCCGATTATTTGTTTCGCGGAGACCTTGCCAAGCTTGATCGTGATGTCTACGAACTGACAAAACTTGAAGCCGAGCGGCAAGCCCGCAAGTTGATCCTTATTCCCTCCGAATCGAGCGCGCCGATGGCGGTGCGTGAAGCGTTGAGTTCCGCTTTTCAGAACATATACGCCGAAGGCTACCCCGAAGAAGAGACGCGCTGGATGTCTGAAGAGGAAATTTTGGACTACCCGGCGCGTTTAGGCGATTATCGCCGCAATGGTGACCCGCGTTACTACAAAGGCGTGGAATATGCGGATGTGGTCGAGGCACTCGCCCGCCGCCGCGCCGCGGAAGCCTTCGCTGCCAACGGGTTCACTGCAAACCAGATCTACGTCAACGTGCAGGCTCTCTCCGGCGCGCCTGCCAATAACGCGGTCTATCAGGCGCTGCTGAACATCGGCGATACCGTGATGGGACTCAACCTCCTGCACGGCGGGCACCTCTCGCACGGGTCGTCCGTCAACCGCAGTGGGAAGTATTACAAAGCCGTGCATTACACCGTGGATGAAAACGAGAGGCTGGACTACGAGAAAATCCGTGATCAGGCGGTCGAAGCGAAGCCGAAACTAATCATCGCGGGATATTCCTCCTATTCATGGGTTCCCGATTGGAAAAAGTTCCGCGCCATCGCTGATGAAGTCGGCGCGTACCTCCTGGCAGATATTTCACACATCGGCGGGCTTGTGGCGGCGGGTGTAGTGCCTTCACCGGTTGGCATCGCACATGTGGTTATGTCCACCACGCACAAGAGCCTCGATGGTCCGCGCGGGGCGGTACTGCTGACCACCGACGCAGCAATTGCAAAGAAGCTCGATTCGGCTGTCTTCCCCGGCGAGCAGGGCGGACCGCATGTCAATGTGTTCGCAGCGCTGGCACTCACCTTCAAGCTTGCGCAAACGAAACAATTCAGGAAATTACAGGAACAGACGATTGATAACGCCAGGGCCATGGCAGACCAGTTCAAGAAGCGCGGACTGCGCGTCCCGTTCGGCGGAACGAACAGTCACCTGGTCAACGTGGATGTGACAACGATCACCGGCGCGGACGGCACAGCGCTCAGCGGAGATCAGGCAGCGCGCATTCTGGATATCGTGGGCATCGTCGTCAACCGCAATACGATCCCCGGCGATAAGAATTCGCGCGACCCATCCGGTATTCGTTTGGGCACACCCTGGATCACACAGCGCGGCTTCGACGAGAAAGAGACGCGCGAGCTGACCGACATCATGGCAGATGTGCTGCTGGCTTGCGCGCCGCACGCCGTGGATACACCACGCAAGGGACGCGCCCGCCATGCAAAGATCGATTTCAACGTCTTGAACGACGCCAAATTACGGGTAAGAAAGCTGGCGGAGAAAGCGGGCATTGACTACAAGTATAAAGAAAGTGGCTACCCACATTTCTATTACATAGACGACAAAATCAAAGCCAGGGAAAACGCTGTCTTTGAATTGACCGGTCAACGCGTCCGGCAGATGCTGGATTATGCCGTCTCGTCCGATCTCTCCGCGCTCAAGAAGGGAGAGAGTCAGGCAACAACGATCGCGACGCCGAAGGGAGTCGTCAAAGGTACGCTGATCAATGTGGACGACCAGACCTACCAACTGCTAATCCCCGAGAAGAAAGCGGCGCTGGTCGCCACCTGGCTGCGCGATCTATCGGATGGCTACACGTCGTTCAAGCTGGATGGCGAAAAGGACTTCAGCGAGAAGCGGCTGCCGGGTCCGTTTGCAGTCAGCCAGGTTAAGAAACCCAAAGTCAAAGTAGATACAAAGCATCCCCCGAAGGGTCCCGCCGTCAGTGAGGATAAGCCTTATTTCATCGGGATCAGCTCCGAGGTCCAGAAGGAGCCGCTGCCCGCGTTCGAGTGGAACGACGATGTAGGGGCGAGTCACATCGTGCCCGAAGGGTATGACTCGCCCGCGCTAAAACACACAGCCTTATACGACGTCCATAAATCCATGGGAGGACGAATGGTCCCCTTTGCCGGCTGGGAGATGCCGGTGCAATACACAGGCATCTATGAAGAGCACCTGGCGACGCGCAATGCAGCGGGATTATTCGACGTCTCACACATGGGCGTGTATGAGGTGCGCGGACCCGACGCGGCATCATTCCTGGATACGATCTGCGGCAACGACTGCGGCGGTCTGCAGCCTGGCGAAAGTTTGTATTCGCATTTCCTCACGCCCGACGCGGATGTGCTCGACGATACGCTCGTCTACCGCCGCGGCCCGGACAAGTTCCTGGTGGTGGTCAACGCCTCCAACGACGACAAGGACCGCACGTGGTTCGAGTCGGTGCGAGATGGAAAAGTGCGCATCGACAACGCCCGTCCCTGGGCACGGACCTATGGCTACAACGCCGAGATCCGCAACCTGCGAGACCCGAAAGCCGGCTCCGATATGCGCGTGGACATCGCCCTGCAGGGACCGAAGAGCCGCGACATTCTGCTCGCGATGGGCGTGAACAGTGACACATATGCGCGCATCATGAAACTAAAGAGGACGGAACTCTGCGATGCGAAGGTTGGTAGTTTCGACCTGATCGTCTCGCGCACGGGCTACACGGGCGAGAAAATGGCGTTCGAATTGTTCGTCCACCCCGAGCGCGCCGCAGACTTCTGGAATGCAGTGCTGAAAGCCGGTGAGCCGTTCGGCGTGAAAGCGATCGGTCTGGGTGCGCGCGACTCGCTCCGCACCGAAGCAGGCTTGCCGTTGTACGGTCACGAGATGGGAGTAGGCTCGGGTAAATTTGGCGAAAGAGATTTAGGCGTGGCGGAGGGCGGGTTCGGTTCGTACGTCAAGCCGTATAAGCCGTGGTTCATCGGTCGGGACGCCTACGTGGCACGTGAGCAGGAACGCAAGGGCACAGTGATCCGCTTCCGCTTCGACGAGCAGCGCGTCCGCATGGCGCACCCCGGCGACCCGGTGGTCAATGGCAGCGGCGAGCGCATCGGCTGGGTCACCTCCTGCGCCATCGATAGCGAGCGCTTCCTGACGGGTCAGGCGTATCTGGAAACTGCGTATACAAAACTGGATACCCCGATCGGCATCCACCAGGGCGGCGTGATGGATCGCCCCGCGACGCCGGCGAAAGTGGTGAGTCGGTTTCCAAAAAGCAAGTAAATGGTAAAGAGTAATTGGGACGGTAGAAAATCTACCGTCCCAATTGTTTAGACGGGATAAAAGGGGTTGTATAATGATAAAGAACATGGTCAGGACCCGCATTCGAGAGGAAAACATCATGACACAAAGACAACAAGATGAATCAGAGCAGCAGCAGGAACAAGAACAGAAACAGCGGAGAGAGGATCGGCTGAAACTCGAGCAGGAGCATCAACGGGACGAAAAATCACACAGACAGGACCGGGTGAAACTTGAGGAGCAGCAGGAGCAGGGACAGAAACTGCGCCAGCAGGACCGGCTGCAACTCGAGCGGGAACAGGAACAAAAACAAAAACCGCAACAGGATAAACGGCTGGAACTGGAAAAGGAACAGCAACAGGAAGAAAAACTGCACAGGCAGGAACGGGTGAAACTAGAGGAGCAACAGGCACAGGAACAAATCCTGCGCAGGGAGGAACGCCTGAAACTAGAGCAGGAGCAGGCGGAGAAACAAATCCTGCGCAGGGAGGAACGGCTGAAACTCGAGAAGGAACAGGAAGAGAAGCAAAAACTGCGGAAACAGCAACAATTGCAATTCGAAAAGGAACAGGAAGAAAAACGAAAAAAGCGGCAGCAAGGACCGGGATAGAAAGGCAGCAATAGCTGTAACTTCAAGCCGGCGTGTGGATCGCCCTGTGACCGCGGCGAAGGTGGTCAGCGTTTTCAATTGTCCCATTTCGGCCCATGTTCAGCTTTTTGAAAGAGGAATAACTCTTCTGCATGCCGGCGCGCTGAAATCGAATCAGCGGGTTTTTCGCGTGAGATCAACTGGAAGCCGCGCGCTTGAAAGAGATCGAGAATCTCCGAAGCGGAAACAGAAAAGGGCGGACCACCTTTACGATCATCCAGAGGGAACGCCAGGTCGATGTACATGCCATTTGGTTTGAGCAAACGTGCCACAAGGTCCGCATAGTCCGCGCGGCGCTTGGGGTCAATGGCACAGAAGCAGGTATATTCCAGGACATAATCAAAGAAATGATTGAGCGTTTCTGGCAATGTGAAAATGTCATGCTGCAAAATTTCCACGGGCGCCTCTGCCGTAGCCAGCCGGTGCATTTCAGTGACCGCCTGGGAGGAAAAGTCCACAGCGGTGACTTGAAAGCCGTGGCGCGCAAACTCGCGCGCGTCGTAGCCGCGTCCGGCGCCGAGAACGATCATTCGTCCTGGCACCAACTGTCCGCTGGAAAGGAGGCGTTGGAACACGGGTGTCGGTCTGCCCAGATCCCAACCATCCGTCCCCTGCTCATAATTCTCATCCCATTTGCGTGGCGAATTGATGTCCATGGTCATGTAATTAATAGAGTAAAGATTTAGCAGAAATCTTACAATACGGAGAGTGAAATAGCCCATATAGATCCGCGGCATAGCTTCGGAAGGGTTATTTACACTTTAGAAGAAACCGTCATCGAGTCATTAAACAGCCTCTTGCAGAGCCTCATGGGACGTTTTCAACGTCTCATTTCGCGCGAGGAACCTCACCCCCAGCCCCTCCTCACGGTGCGCTGCGCAGTCTCCAAATGGAGAGCGGTGCCTGGCAAACCTGTGAGTTCCCACGGGGTCATCAGCTTTGTGGCAGATGATAGCGAAGTATATGAGTTTTGTTGAAGAGAAGAACTGCACAGCCCAACACACGCGCGGGTGTGTGATATAGTAATAACAAGATAAGTCAAGTAGAAATTGTAGCTGATACAGTTTACCCTTACGGGCCGTCTGCGTCATTTGCTGATGGCCCTTTTATTTTCGATAAAGGGCGGCTCTGCCCAAACTGTGCGACCAGTCACAACGGGGATCAATACATTCTGACTTAATCCACCCCATGCATGCGCCTCTTAAGAGACGCACACCAACCATACGAGGAGAATACCCCATGTTATCAGAAACCAACAAAACCGTCTCGCGCCGTTTCTTCGACGAAGTCTTCGGCAAAGGAAAACTGAATGTGCTGGATGAGATCATCGCAAAGGATCACGTCAATAGTGGCCCAGGCACTCTTCCCGGTCTGCCGACTGGCCCGGAAGGTACCAAACAGCTCGTCACTATGTACCGTAACGCTTTCCCCGACCTTCATTTCACGATTGATGAACAGATCGCCGAAGGAGACAAGGTCGTGACGCGTTGGACAGGGCACGGGACCAATCAGGGTGAACTGTTGGGCATGCCAGCGACTGGCAAGTCGTCCACTGTCACCGGAATCGCTGTAGACCGCATTGCGAATGGAAAGATTGCCGAAACTTGGGGCATCTTTGATCAATTTGGCATGATGCAACAACTGGGCGTCATACCCACACCGGAGCTTGCAGTAAATAACTCATAGGCCATTCCTTTTGAGTTCGCAAAGCAATACCTCGCCCGACGATAAATCGTCGGGCGATTTTTACGAAGGACACGAAGCACCCCTCGTCGTTAGGGTTAGGCGAGTGCCCGGGTGGGATTTTGAATACGTTAAGGTTGAAGGTTGTTTGTCTTAGGAATAAAGAAAAAGAAGTCTTGAAGGATTTGTCGCCGGTGGTTGAGAAGATTCCTGAACTAAATTTCGCTTGATGCATGGGGGGAACGAAATGCAGGTGAACGGGGTATCCTCGTAGAACGTTGCTACTGGAGGATAAAACCCCATGAAATTCTGTTTCAATATAATAATTCTTTTGGCTTTTATGCTATTGGCGTTTGCTGCCTGTGCAAATGTCAACTCGCAAACGACCACGTCTTCACCCGCACCACTTGCACCGGAAACCCACGACGTCTGGGAAGGGAACCTGCCTTCATCCGTATCACCCGGCTCGGAAATCCATGCGGTGTTCGCAGGCAACACGCCCTGCAGTAACCTGACCAGGCCGTTGCCTCAAATCCCAGCCGATAGTGATTGCGAACAGATGATGTGGAGCCTGGTTCTCTACCAGGATCCACAGACCGGAGCTCCCACCACATACAGTTTGAAAAGTGCCTATGGTCTGCCCAAACCAAACACGAACGACCTGCTCGGCGGAGGCACACCCATAACAATGGAGGGAACATGGATAATCACGACCGGGACAAAGGTCGATCCCGATGCAGTCGTGTATCAACTCAACCCTGATGATTCTCAAACGACGGTATCGTTTCTAAAAATAAGTGATGATCTTCTGCATGTACTGAATAGTGAAAAGGCGCTGCTGGTCGGGAATGGCGCCTGGAGTTACACGCTGAACCGGACGGACAATCAAACTACGCAGCCGAGCGAACCCTCAGGGAGCGTTCCGGAGCCGCCTGCCCGGCCGCCTCTGCCTCCCATGCCTGAAGGATCGTCCGTGTTCGGTGTATTCGATGGCAGGACTCCCTGCGATGCACTGGTCATTGAATTTACGAAGATCGAGTCTTTCCCTGGCTGCCTGAAAATAAAGTGGAGACTCACCCTGTACCAGGACAGCACAACAGGCGCCCCCAGCACCTACCTGTTCATGGGGACCAGCACCTACCGGGAAGGCTCCTGGACGATCGTCCGAGGCATGGAGGGCGATCCGGATGCCGTCATCTATCAACTCCAACTGGATAATGCTCAACCTGTCTCCTTCCTGAGAGTCGACGAGAATCATCTCTTTCTTGTGGACAGAGAGATGAGCCTTCTGGTCGGCAATGCGCTTTTTAGTTATACGTTAAGCAGGGCAGAGCAAGCCACTCCTTAACCGGCATAGAGATAGCAGGGGAAGACTCAGGGAGTTAATGGTACTGTTCCATCATGCCAAGCGCAAAGGCGTCATGCGCGTGTAACCCATAATCCCCAGGCGATGGCAAACGTCAGCATCTCGTATCAAATAACGTGATAAACCGTCCTGTACGTAGCAGTCGAAAATCCCGGTTCCTGAGCGCGGGTAGGATCATGAGATGTTGTGTTCTGCTTCGTTTTGATATAGGCATGGATGATATCATCTTGACCGATACCAACGGGGCACATCCATGGTTTGGGATGCAGGCAATGCAACGAAGATGAGACTGGGTATAATTTGAACCGTTCGACCGAAAACCCATCTTTGGGGATCTTATCATTTGGATTGGCGTGAGGTAGAATGCTCACCCATCCTGCCAGGCAGAGAACTTATGCACAGAAACATTAAGCTATTTGCAGCATTTTCCACTCTGTTATTAACCATGTGCACGTTTTACGATCTGGGAGGAGCAGTGGTTGCCCCGAACGGATTGAGCTGCCAAAACCGTACCGATTACGAATCCTTCGAAGGACAGTCATCTGCCGAGTGCTACTATTTGTGTCCGGACGGGACGGGACAGCGGTTGGAGATCGAAGGAGAATTTTCTGCTTCCTCACCGCTGTATAAGGAGTCGAAGGAGGAACTGGACGCTCAGTTCTGCCCGGAGTCTACGGGGCCCATCGTAACCCAGTCCCCTGGCACGGAGACCCCGACCATGGAAAAACCGACCGAGGAAACTCCGACGGAGGAGGCTACCGAACTGGCGCTCCCCTCACCAACATCCGAAATTATCGTATTAGAGCCCCTGCTTCGAGGGGACGTGACAATGTGTGATGTCGAGGACAACCTGATCAATTTTCGGATGATCGAACCCGCTCCGGATTTGGTCCTGGAAGACCTGGAGGTGCAAATTGGTGACCAGCCAACGACCTGCTCGGTGAACCCGAACAATACATCCCTCCTCATATGCACGCTCCCGCCGAACACCACCTTTCCTGCCAGAGTGCTTGTACGCCTGGAAGGTGCTGTGGTCAACGACTTCACCTATGATGGGTTGGGATGTGCCTAGATCGCGGCTGCATTTCCTATCACAACTCCCTGAGTGAGGCAGCGGTTCAGCAATGGCTCACTTCAAACCGGCCGGTAACGATCTGGTCGGTTTTGCTTTAAGTACAAAAGAAGAATAGAAGGTCGAGACGCATGGTAACATTCCTGACAGCATGTCCAAATCGTTCAATCAAATCCATCCCAATCAAGCCGTTGCTATTTGTACGCGCGAACAGGCAGAGCAGCTGGTGAACTATGACCATCACGTTGTCCGTGTGAACGGTCGCGACGGCGTGATGCTCACTTATGAGTGGATGCCGTTCGAAGAGCACGCGGGTCCCTTTGTGTTGACCGTCGTATTCCACCATGCGGAGAAACATCCACGCGCACCTCAGGAGATCCAATCGCTTGTAGATGGGCTGATGTTCCGGGTCCGCGGGCAGCCGCGTTAAACGGAAGCGGGTCAGTTATAATCCCCGTGCCCACGCCGGATCATAACAATGCTCTTCAACTCTGCCGCATTTCTTCTTTTTTTCCCAATCGTTACAACCGCATATTTCCTGTTGCCGCACCGCTTCCGCTGGATGCTTCTGCTGGGGGCGAGCTGTTATTTTTACATGGCATTCATCCCTGCCTACATTCTCATCCTGGCTGTGACAATTACCGTCGATTATTTTGCCGGGCTTGGACTGGAACGATTCGAGGGGCGCAAAAAACGCTGGGTACTCATCGCCAGCATCCTGACCAACGTTGGCATGCTGGCATTCTTCAAGTATTTCAATTTCGCCAACGAGAATCTGGCAGCGCTCGCGAACTTCATCGGCTGGAACTATCCCATCGAGAGCCTCTCGCTCATCCTGCCGATCGGCTTGTCCTTTCATACCTTTCAGTCGCTCAGCTACACGATCGAGGTCTACCGCGGGCATCAAAAGGCAGAGCGGCATTTCGGCTATCTGGCGCTCTATGTGATGTACTATCCGCAGCTGGTAGCGGGTCCCATCGAACGCCCGCAGAACATCCTGCATCAGCTCCACACTGAGCAACACTTCGATTACCAGCGCGTGGCAGACGGCTTGAAGCGCATGGCATGGGGCATATTCAAAAAGGTTGTGGTAGCAGACCGCATGGTCACTTTGGTGAACCCGGTCTACGGCGACCCGACCAGTTACGACGGTCCGGCATTGGTGCTGGCGACGCTGGCATTTTCCATCCAGATCTATTGCGACTTCTCAGGCTATTCGGACATCGCGCTGGGCTCCGCGCAGGTGATGGGTGTGAAGCTGATGAAAAACTTCGACCATCCCTACTTCGCCCGGTCCATCGCGGAGTTCTGGCGGCGCTGGCACATCTCGCTTTCCACGTGGTTCCGTGACTACGTGTATATTCCCCTCGGCGGCAACCGTGTGAAGAAGCCGCGCTGGGCGTTCAACCTGTTACTCACGTTTCTGATCAGCGGCTTGTGGCACGGCGCCAACTGGACGTATATCATCTGGGGCGGATTGCATGGGATGTATTTTGTTTTCTCGGAATTAACAAAACCCTTCTGGCGGCGTCTCTCGGCTCTCATGAGACTCGATAGGCTTCCGAGGCTGAAGTCTGCCCTTGCCATGCTAACGACCTTTGCGCTCGTTACCTTCGCCTGGATCTTCTTCCGAGCCGCCTCCCTGAGCGACGCGCTGTACATCACGCGCCATCTCGTCAGCGGCTGGCCTGCCTACCTGGCGCAAGCCTGGAATACTCTCGTGGAGGGAACAACCGGGCTCGGACTGTACTCGCTCATCGACACGGCATTCACGATCATCGAACCGGTAACGGATGAATCACGCGCTGTCATCGCATTGACTGCATTCGCGCTGCTCATTCTTTTGGTTGTTGAGATCCTGCAATACCGCGGGAATTTTCTGCAACAACTTAATCAAAAACCGGTCTATCTGCGCCGGGTGGTGTATGCCTGCCTGCTTGCTGCGATCCTGATGTTGGGCACCTCATACGCAAGCGTACAGCAAGCCTTTATCTACTTCCAGTTTTAGGATCCAGAGATGCCCGCCGACGTCCGCGCCCTTTTTGTGAGTATGCTTCAGGTTATTTTGCTGACCGCCGCCATGATCGCGTTCATCTTCCTGGCGATCGGACCGGACCCCGACCATTATTTTGCCGGAAGCCGTCTCCAGCTCGAATTGTTGAAAACCACACCAAGCCCGCGCATCATCCTTGTCGGCGGATCAAACGTCTCGTTCGGCATCGATGCGGAATTAATGCAGCAAACGCTCGGCATTCCGGTCATCAACGATGGACTGCACGCCGGGCTGGGAGTGGTCCCGCTGCGTGAACTCCAGGAATACCTGCGCGCCGGGGATATCGTGATCATTAGCCTGGAATATCACTTGTTTTCCAGCCACAACGTTATGGATGGCGATCTGGCATTTCTATCGGATTGGATCGAATATTCGCCGGAGCGGATCCAGTATCTGTCCGAGCCCTGGAGACAGGCGCCAGCCCTATACGCCACCATGCTGCAAAGAAAGGTCAATCGTGAGGTGAATACCTATTTATTCGGCGGATCGCTGAATGAACTGCGCAATGTGTTCGTGGGGACGCAATATAATTCGAACGGGGACTTTATCGGACATCTCGACCAGGACTCAACACCTCCCAGGAGGATCACCTCCGAGCCCTATCCCGTTTCCCTTGCCCGGCAGGAGATCTTTGTTTTTCTTGAAGATTTTTATCAAATTGCCCGCGCCAGGGGCGCTGAGGTCTTTTTCGAAGCGCCTGCCAGCCGTATGCGCAACTGCAAAACCACAGGCGAGGCATCTGTGATGAGTTTCTTCGAAACGTTCGTAAAACGGACATCCATTCCCGTACTCACTGCACTAGGAGACGTCTGCATGCCCGATAAATATTTCTTCGATACCGCCTATCACCTCAACGCCGAGGGCAGGGAACTGAGAACCCGCAGACTAATCACAAACTGGCTCAAACTGACTGCCAGTTCAAAATAGGAAATCATTTACGGCAGTGCAGTTATCTGTTCCTTACTTTCTTCCAAAGGAATGCCAGCAAAAAGAGCAGCGTGGCGATCAATACAATTGCCGCGCCGGAGGCGATGCTTAGGTAATACGACAGATACAGACCGATGATGCCCGAGAGCGAGGCAAAGACTGCCGCCAGCAGCATCATCCTGGAGAGGCGCCGGGTGAGCAGATAAGCGGTCGCTGCAGGCGTGACCAGCATGGCAACCATCAGCGCCACACCGACCGTCTGGAGCGAGACTGCCACAGTCACTGCAATGAGGGCAAGCAGGAGGTTATTGAGCAGCCCAACGGGGAGCCGCAGGGTGGTCGCCAGGATAGGATCGAAGGATAACGTCAGAAATTCCTTGTAGAGCGCGAAAATAATCAACAGCACGACCAGTCCAAAGATGAGAATCAGCCACAGGCTCTGCGAAGATACGCTTAACACATCCCCAAAGAGGAAGTGGCTCAGGTCCACGGCGTAGCTCCGCACCGTTGAGATGAGTGCGATCCCAAGCGCGAACATCCCGGCAAAGATGATGCCGATCGCGGTATCCTCCTTGATCTCCGAATTCTTGCTGATCGCGCCGATCCCCAGCGCGGCAACGATGGATGTCCCAAGCGCCCACCAGAAGAGGGGCTCGCGCGCCCCGCCCGTGAAAAGGTATCCAAGGGCAATGCCAGGCAGGATCGTGTGCGCCAGCGCGTCGCCAAAGAAAGCCATACCGCGCAGGACCACATACGTCCCAACCACCGCGCACAGGATGCCAACCAGGACCGCGGCGATCATGCCGCGCTGCATAAATTCGTACTGGAGAGGCTCGAGGAGAAAAGGCATTCGATTTACGATTTTGGATTTTGGATTTACGATTTCGGACTACAGTTTCCGATTGCGGAGGGTTTTGATGGAGGCGACTGTCATTGCAAGGATTTCGTCAGTCTCTTTATAAATACTGTCAATTTGATTTTGATGGACAAGTCCTGCTTCGACCAGGAGCTCAAGCCAATATTCGGTTTCGTCGCTTTCCTCCTCTACGATTTTCAGCTTGTTGAGCATATCGGCTGTGGACTTTGCGCGACATGCGGCGCGATAGTTTGCTCCAATCGAAGTACCAGACCGAACGAGTTGCCTCCCAATTACATCTGATGCAAGAGAGCGCGGCAAATTATTGACTTCCTTGATAATTGACACGGCTAGAGTTCTTGTTTTGAAAGTCCTTTCATCCATGTGATCTCCTTTGTGCTTTCAAGTGTGATAATCTCCAGAAACGAGACATCAATCGTCATTCGTAAATCGTCACTCGTTAATCGTTTGGGGGGCAGCAATCATCCACGAGCATGGTTCCGCCGGGATCAATTTTCAGGCGGCCGCCATAGGCTTGCAACAGGTGATCCGTGTGCAATACAGTTTGCGGCACGTCAAAGGCAATGATGCGATGGTTGAGCAGCATAATGCGGTCGAAGTGGCGGGCAGCCTGGTCGAGGTCGTGTGTTGCCACCATCACTGTGACGTTTTGATCTCTTAAAGTATCGAGCAGGCTCAGCAGTCCCTCCTGCGATGGCGAATCCAGTCCACTCAGAGGTTCATCCATCAGCATGAGCTCGGAACGACCAGCCGCGCGGTGCTCCACCCCCGAGAAGGCGGAACCGATTGTCTGCTGCACCACCCGCGCTGGGATTTCCATTGGCAGAGCGGCTTCTTCTTTACGGAACCGAAGCGCGTCAGCCCCGGCGAC
>JAICQC010000278.1 GCA_025938055.1 Anaerolineales bacterium
AAACACACAAACCGAGCTTCCGTCTTTACCCTTCCGAAAAACCTGTGTCGCGGGCAGATCCATGAACTGGCTGAGCATTGCCGCATCCATCTTGCAGAGTTCGGGGTGTTTCTCGATGATTGCCGCGTAGGGACAGTGCCCAAACACGAGACGCGGTCCCTGTGAGCCAGCTTCCCAATGGGCATGATAGTTCATCGGGTTGAGTGTCCCGACGGTGAGATTCAGCCGTTTCGCCAGCGACTGCCCCGCAAACGTATCTCCACCAGTGAGACGCTTTGCCAGTGCGTCCACGCTGAGAATTGGAGCTGCCTCCGTAAGAAGCGTGTCACTCAACGCGGACAGGTTGTCGCCCAGCGCGGCGCGTGGCAGCGAATAGAACTTTTCAGGTCTCCCTCGCCCGTCCCGCACGCGCACATCGGCGAGCTCGAGGCGCCCATCCGCAGCCAAAACCCTGAGGTGATGCCGCACGGTCGGCGCGGACAGTTTCAGGGAACGTGCGATCTCGCGTACGGAGGCAATACGCGTTTTACCCAAAAAGGCCAGGATTTTTTGGCGCACAGTCATCATTTCTTGCTTATTATAATCTTTTCCAAATTTTGCAAAAGTATGTTTACATAAATAATTTGACTTTGAAACATCAACTGTTATAATCAATTGTGACAGATAGCACCAGAATTGCTCTACCATACATCCAAAGGAAAAGCATGGAATTTCAGAACTACATCAATGGCAAGTGGGTGGAAGGAAAAAGCAGGTTTCAGACCATTAATCCAGCCAATGAAGAAATACTGGCTGAAATTTCACAAGCTGAACACTCTGATGTAGACGCGGCAGTGATTGCCGCCACAGAAGCCTTCAAGTCCTGGCGGCTGGTGCCTGCCCCCCAGCGCGGCGAACTGCTCTACAAGATAGGTTCTATTCTCAGACATAAGAAGGAAGAACTGGCGCGTCTGCTCACCCAGGATATGGGCAAGGTGATCAGCGAAGCGCGCGGTGACGTGCAGGAAGCCATCGATATGGCATACTACATGGGCGGCGAGGGACGACGCTTGCTGGGCTACACCGCTCCTGTGGAAATGCCAAATAAATTCGGCATGGCAGTTCGTGACCCTGCTGGTGTCGTCGGTTTGATTACACCCTGGAACTTTCCTATTGCTGTGCCGTCGTGGAAGATTTTCCCGGCGCTGGTAGCAGGCAATACCATCATCTGGAAACCCTCGCCGGAAACTCCTGCCATCTCTGCCGCCTTTGTCAAAGTGTTTGAAGAAGCGGGCTTGCCAGCGGGCGTATTCAACCTGCTGCTTGCTCCCGGTGCGGATGTTGCGAAGGCGCTGGTGAGTCACCCTGGCGTGCGCGTGCTTTCCTTTACTGGCTCCACATCCACCGGACGCGCTATCGCCGAATCTGCGGCCAAACTGAATAAGAAATTGTCGCTTGAGATGGGTGGCAAGAACGCCATCATCGTAATGGATGACGCCAACCTCGAGCTGGTCACAGATGCAACCCTCTGGGCTGCCTTTGGCACCAGCGGACAGCGCTGCACGGCTGCCAGCCGCCTGATCGTCCAGAAAGGCATCGCGGGCAAGGTCAAAGATTCGCTTGTGGAACGGACAAAGAAGCTGCGCCTCGGCGACGGACTCAACCCCGACGTGGATGTCGGTCCGGTGATCAACAAACCTGCGCTGGAGCGCATCCACAACTACGTGCAGATTGGTCAGAAGGAAGGTGCGCGGGCGCTGGTCGGAGCCTCTGTCGCAGATGTAGACGGAAAAGGTTTCTTCTACAGCCCCACGCTCTTTGATGGCGTCCAGCCCGGCTCCACGCTTGAAGCAGAAGAGATCTTTGGTCCGGTGCTCTCGATCATTGAAGTCGACTCGCTCGAGGAAGCGATCGAAGTCAACAACCGCTCGCAGTACGGGTTATCCACATCCATCTTTACACAGGATGTCAACCGCGCCTTTACAGCCATGCGAGATATTTTCAGCGGACTGGTCTATATCAACCACGGCACTACCGGCGCAGAGATTCAGTTTCCGTTTGGAGGCGTGCGCGGCACAGGCAACGGACATCGCGAAGCAGGTCAGGCTGCGCTCGAAGTCTTCACCGAATGGAAATCCATTTATGTGGATTATTCTGGCAAATTGCAGAGAGCGCAGATTGATAATCGAGAAGAATAATGTCATTGCGAGGAGTGAAGCGACGTGGCAATCTCCTCGCAAAATGGAGATTGCCACGCCGCCTTTGGCGGCTCGCAATGACAGAAGTCAATGACCCTGACCTGGGAAAGCACCTACGCCATCGCCCTGGAGTTACGCAGACTGCATCCGAATGTAAATCTCGACGATGTGACGCTGCAGCAGATTTACAAATGGACGCTGCAACTCTCTGAATTCGAGGATGACCCGTCGCTTGTCAACGACGACATCCTGTATGCGATCTATCAGGACTGGTACGAGGAGAACATCCATGGACAATGAAAGACTGAGTTTGCCCCAATACGACATTCCTCCGGATATCCAGAATGCTGTAACGGTTACCACGCTGGACCGCCTCTACAACTGGGGTCGGCGTTCCTCTGTGTGGCCACTTATGTTTGGTCTTGCATGCTGCGCCATTGAAATGATCGTCGCACAGACCGCCCGCTACGATATGGCGCGCTTCGGCATGGAAGTGATGCGCCCCACCCCGCGCCAGGCAGATATGATGATCGTCGCCGGAACCGTGACCAAGAAGATGCTCCCTCCCATTGTTCGTCTCTACAACCAGATGCCCGAGCCCAAGTACGTGGTGGCGATGGGCGCCTGCGCCTCGAGCGGTGGTCCCTTCAAGGAGGGCTATAACGTTGTGGCGGGCATTGATAAGTTCCTGCCAGTGGACGTCTACATCCCTGGCTGCCCTCCCACACCTCAGGCGCTGATCCACGGCATGATCAAACTACAGGAAAAGATCGACAAGGAGTCTATCCGCAAAGTGCGCTGGTACCGCAAGGGACCGGATAGCGTGGAAGTGCCCGTCCCGATCCTTGGTCCCGACCTGATCGACCCGCGCCGCAACACCGAGATCAAAGACGCCGCAGCGGCAACGGCACAGGCACAGGAAGGAGCGTCCGATGGCGACCACACTGCCTCCCACTGAGTCAACGAAACCTTCGACCCCTGACCTGGGCACGCGTTTCCCGGGCATCGTCACGGCGGATAGTCGCCCGAACTTCAGCGGCTGGATCGTCCCAAAAGAAAATCTCCTCGAAGTCGCGACCGTGATCCGTGATGAGCTTGGCTATGATTTACTCTCCACGGTCACAGGTGTGGATTATTTCCCTGAGAACAAGATGGAAGTGGTCTACCACGCCTACAAAACGACCGGTGGACCCGGGCTGGCGTTCAAAGTGCAGGTGCCGCGCGAGGACCCGGTGGAAGTACCGTCACTCATTGACATCTGGCCCGGCGTGGACTTCCAGGAGCGCGAAGCCTGGGACCTGCTGGGCATTAAATTTACCGGTCACCCTGACCTGCGCCGCATCCTGATGTGGGAAGGATACGATGGTCACCCCCTCCGCAAGGATTGGAAGGAAGCTTTCCATGAGGAGGATTTCAAGCCGTTCAAGAGCCGCTGGCCCGACGGTAGGTTCTACTATGCGGAGGAGAAAAATCCGTATCAGGATAATCTGAAATTTCCCGAGAACTTCGATCCCGAGCAGTGGATCCCCGAGGGTGATGCAATGCTTTACGGCTCCCTGGCGCGTTACACGCTGAAGAATGAAGAAGGACTGGAGACAGACCGCATCGTGCTCAACATGGGACCCCAGCATCCATCTACGCATGGTGTTTTCCGTGCCGCGCTGACCGTGGAGGGGGAAACGATTGTAGGCCTCAAGCCGGTGATTGGCTATCTGCATCGCAACCACGAAAAGATCGGCGAGCGCAACACCTATATCCAGAACATGCCATTTACCGACCGGCTGGATTACTTCAATTCGATGGCGAATAACTTTGGGTATGCGCTTGCTGTCGAAAAGCTCATGAACATCCCGGTGGCGGAACGCGCTGAGTACATCCGTGTCATCATGGCAGAGCTCACACGTGTCCAGAACCACCTCGTCTTCATTGGCAACCTGCTCAACGACCTGGGAGCGATGTATACCCCTGCTCTGTATGCCTTCGAGGAACGAGAGCTCGTCCTCGACATCTTCGAGGCAATCTCTGGCGCGCGCATGATGTGCAACTACTTCCGCTTTGGCGGCGTAGTGCGCGACATACCCGACGATGTGATGCAAAAGATCAAAGATCTGGTCTACGAACGCCTGCCCGCCAAGACCGAGGAAATGGACCGCTTCCTCACCGAGAACGAAGTACTGGTTTCCCGCCTCAAAGGTGTCCATGTGATTGATGGAGAGACAGCCATCAAATACTCAGTGACGGGTCCTGTCCTGCGTGCCACGGGTGTGCCGTATGACATCCGCCGCGCCGACCCCTACAGCATCTATGACCGCTTCGAATTCGATGTGGCGATGCGCACACACGGTGATCTCTATGATAACTACCTCATCCGCCTGGATGAGATCTGGCAGTCGCTGCGCATTTTGCAGCAAGCTATCAAACAGATTCCGCAGGGACCGATCAATTCGCAGAAGCCGCAGTACCAAGTCCGCGTCCCGGCTGGCGAGGCATATGGTCGCACCGAATCGCCCAAAGGTGAACTCGCCTTTTACGTCGTCTCGAACGGGAAGCCCAATCCCTGGCGCTATCATGTCCGTGCTCCATCGTTCGTCAACATCACTCCGCTCGAGCAGATCTGCCTCGGCACCAAGATCGCGGACTTCGTCGCTCTGTTCGGTGTGCTGGATGTCGTGATGGGCGAGCTGGATCGCTAAAGGAGAACCTGACCATGTATGGAAAAGGAATTCTTAAAGGATTAAGCGTCACCTGGAAGCGGTTCTGGGATACTTACATCGAAGACATCTCATGGCTGCTGCGCGGCAAGAAACGCTATTACTCTGAAGAAGGCATCAAGCACCGTTCCAGCAAGGATACGAAAGGGATTTTCACAATTCAATATCCCGAAGAAAGATTGATCACGCCCGAAGAGGCGCGCTACGTCCCATTTCTGGTGTACGATGAAAAGCCGGATGGCACGAAGGAACAACGATGCACCTCATGCGGCATCTGTGCCAAAGTCTGCCCACCGCAGTGCATCTGGATCGTGCGTTCGAACGACCCGAATACAGGTCGCCCCATCCCCGAGCCGACCGAATTCTACATCGACGTGGACATCTGCATGAACTGCGGATTCTGCGCGGAGTACTGCCCCTTCGATGCGATCATCATGGATCACGACTTCGAATTGGCGTCGTATGGGCGCAGTGTATTCAATATGGAAAAACTGCTCAAGCCTGCTTCCTACTATAAAAGCATCCGCCCGGAGCAATACGAGCGTAACGAAGCCGAGCGCAAGGCAAAGGAAGCAGCCAAGGCAGCCAAAGCCGCGGCTGCCGCGAAGCCAGCGACACCCCCGCCGAGTGTATAGGAAGGTAAACAAGTACATAGGTATACATGTCTACGTGTTTACTTGTCTACCTCTCAAAGGAAATTTAATGACAACAATCACAAAAGAAGCCATTCTCAACGCCCTCAGCAAAGTGCAGGAGCCTGAACTACACCAGGACCTTGTCACCCTCAACATGATCCGCGAATTGGATATCAAAGCCGATGACGTCTCCTTCACGATCATGCTGACGACACCTGCCTGTCCACTGCGTGGACAGATCGAGAAGGAAGCAAAACAAGCTGTCATGTCCGTGGAGGGCGTGAAGTCTGTTTCCATCCAATGGGACTCGGATGTCCCTAATGACGGTCGCATGCGCGGTCTTGTCAAGACGCCCATCCGCAACGCGATTGCGGTCGGTTCAGGCAAAGGCGGCGTTGGAAAGTCCACGGTAGCGGTAAACATCGCCGTCGCGCTTGCCCAAAGCGGCGCCCGCGTGGGTCTGATGGACGCGGATATTTACGGTCCCAACGTTCCTACGATGCTCGGCGTGGAGAGACTTCCGCCGCCGCAGGGACAGCGACTCATCCCTGCACAGGCATATGGGATCAAGATGATATCGATGGGCTTGCTCGTCAAGCCCGGGCAGCCTCTGATCTGGCGCGGACCCATGCTTAACTCTGCCATTCGCCAGTTCCTGGGCGACGTGGAATGGGGCGAGCTCGATTACCTGATCGTGGACCTGCCCCCCGGCACCGGCGACGCAT
>JAICQC010000119.1 GCA_025938055.1 Anaerolineales bacterium
CCTTACCCTGCAGCTCCCTGCTATTCTCACAGGTATGTTCATCGGCTCCTTGATCGATCGCTTCCAGCCCCGGGTCATTATGACCATTGATAACGCCTTTCGCACCCTCCTCGTCGGGCTGATTCCCATCCTGTACTGGTTCGGCTTGCTTGAGCTATGGCTGCTGTTCCTGCTGACCTTCCTGGCTGGCATGTTGATCCCTGCCACGGAGGTCGGGTCGCGCAGTATCCTGCCCGATCTGGTAGAGGATAAGGACCTGGATGCCGCGAATATGCTTTGGTCCTTCAGCACCAACCTCTCTCTGATCGTCGGACCCGCGGTGGCCGGGATTCTCGTTGCGACCTTCGGCGGTCCATCGGTGTTGCTCATCGACGCGGCGACCTTTGCCGTGATGGCGATCGTTGCCATTACGCTTCCTATGCTTAGACGGAGTCAGCTTCCGGTACAAGCTCCTCTCTCAGAACGCTTGGGGTTCCGCCAGCTCTGGGAGATGAAAGTAGTACGAAATACCACCCTGCTCAGCCTGGTATTCTTTTTCTCCTACGGTCCGCTGGAGGCTGCCCTACCACTCTATAGTGACGCCATCCTTCGAACAGACGCGCGCGGCTACGGATTACTCTGGTCCGCTTTAGCGATCGGCGCACTCATTGGAACATTGAGCAGTACAGCTCTCAGCAAGCGTCTGCGCCTAGGTATTGCCTTACCACTGATCGCACTTCTCTGGGGCGCCAGTCTTTTGCCGATGGCTTTTACCAATAATCTTTGGGTGGCATGCGGCCTTCTTTGGCTGGGTGGTTTGATGTGGGGACCTTATACACCGATGGAGACGACTTTACTGCAACGCAACATTCCCAGGGAACAATTAGGCAGGGTGTTCGGGGCGCGTTCAACGTTGCTGACAGGTGGATCGCCGCTTGGTTTGGCTCTTGGCGGCATCCTGCTAGCCTTTGTGCCTTCAACCACTGTGATCGCTCTCTCCGGGCTCGCTTGTATCCTTGTCGGTCTGGCTGGACTTGCATCGCCGACATTCCGAAGCATGTCTCTTTCAAATGAGCCCATCATTCAAAGCGCAGGAGAACAAACCCATGAAGCAAAAGGGTTCGTGCCATCGACTTCCATGAAGGCGATACTGTAGATGAGGCAGCGCTACAAGTACTCATTCTCGAAGCCGTGGAACCGAACACGTCGAAAGAGCACGGGCGATAAAATATCTTCTCTCTTGAGAAGCATCGCTTCCTCACAGTTGGCAACCGTTTTGTATGAGAAAATAATTAGAATTCTGCCAACCTGTCATTTTGACGGTTCTCTGTGCGACGTACTTGTAGAAAGGTTAAACAGCCGAAAATTTCTACAAAAGGAGTAAATTATGCAAAAAGTCAAAAAGCTCTCGATGGTCTCTATACTAGTCGGTGACATGAAGGAGGCAAAAGAATTTTATGCAGAGAAGCTAGGCGTAGAGGTCGCAACAGACTACCGCCGAAATGATGATAACTGGTGGGTAACGCTTACCTTTCCCGGCGGCGGGGCGTCTATTACTCTGGCAAGGTCGAGTACGACGGACAATGAGCCACCGAAACCCGGCACCGTGTCGTTCTATTTTTCAACTTCCGACATTGCAGCCGCGTACAGAGAGCTCAATGAAAAGGGTGTCCAACCTAGTGAGATCAGGGACGACTTATATGGTCCAGGTTCAGGCGTAAAGTTTTTTCAGCTCCAAGACCCGGATGGTAACCAGGTAACTTTCGCACAAGAGTAAGAACTACGAGCACGTTTCTTCCATTCATGGAGAGGCCTCTCGGCCTCTCCATGAAAATGGTCTACCACTAGACCCTTACCATAGGAGATGGATCGAATGAAATATATGTTACTGATGTATGCAAACGAGTCGAAAGCGTCCGAGATCTCCCCGGAGGAACTCGAGGCGATACAACAGACCTGGTACAGCCTGCTCCAGGAGTCCAAGGCTGCCGGGGTGCTGCTATCGCACAATGGGCTCTCCCCGGTTGCGAATGCGACGACTGTGCGCGTTCGAGAGGGCAAAACGTTGATCACGGACGGTCCCTTCGCCGAAACGCACGAGCAATTGGGTGGATTCTTCCTGCTTGAATGCAAGGACCTCGACGAAGCGCTTCGCTGGGCGGAGAAGATTCCACATGCAAAGTATGGCTCAGTAGAGATTCGCCCGCTGTGGTCAGAGGTATGATGATGCCGAGAATGGGATGACGACCGAGTCACAGATCGAGAAAACGTTCCGCGAAGAACACGGACGTGTTCTGGCGGCCCTCATTAGTCAGCTTGAAGATTTCGAACTGGCTGAGGACGCTTTGCAAGATGCACTGGTCAATGCCCTGGAACGCTGGGAGACCAACGGCGTTCCGCGTAACCCCGGCGCGTGGCTGCTGACCGTGGCGAAGCGCCGCGCCATCGACCGAATCCGTCGCGCTTCCACACAGGAGCGTACAGTGGAAATGATCGCGCTTGAATCTCTCCCCACCGCAGAGGAACCCGATATGGATGACTCCATCCCCGATGACCGACTGAAACTGATGTTCACCTGCTGCCACCCCGCGCTGGCGCTCGAGGCGCAGGTCGCGCTGACGCTGCACACGCTCGGCGGCTTGTCCACGCCCGAGGTGGCGCGGGCGTTCCTTGTCTCCGAGCCCACCATGGCGCAGCGGCTGGCGCGGGCGCGGCGCAAGATCCGCGACGCCGGGATCCCCTACCGCGTCCCGCCTGCCGATCTGCTCCCTGAACGAATGGATGCGCTGCTGGCAGTTATCTATTTGATCTTCAATGAGGGATACGTTGCGACCGGGGGAGATTCACTGACCCGCCAGGAACTCTGTGGCGAAGCGATTCGCCTGTGCCGCGTGCTGATTGACCTATTACCCCAAAGCGCCGAAGCGCGCGGACTTCTGGCGCTGATGCTCTTACATGACTCACGGCGGGAAGCGCGTCTCACTGCCGCCGGGGAACTGGTTTTGCTCGAGGAGCAGGACCGCACGCGCTGGAACCACGATCAGATCCGGGAGGGAGTTGCGATCCTCGATGAAGCACTGGCACTTCGCAGCCCGGGACCCTATCAGGTACAGGCTGCCATCAGCGCTCTCCACGCCTCCGCCCCTACGGCTGAGGCGACCGACTGGCGTCAGATCGCGGCGCTCTATGACAGGCTGGCAACGATGACTCCATCGATGGTGATTGAGGTGAACCGGGCGGTGGCAGTGGGAATGGCATGGGGTGTGAACGTGGGACTGGAGATGCTACTGCGATTAGAGGATCAGGCGGATGGCTTCTATCCCTACCACGCGGCGCGCGCCGACCTGCTGCGCCGACTTAACGAGCGCGAAGCTGCCGCGGATGCCTACAAGCGGGCGCTCGATCTGTGCAGCAACAGCGCCGAGCGCGCCTATCTTCAGCGGCGGCTGGGCGAGATGTAGATCAGGGCTTTACTGAAAATGGGGGGATGCTTACTGCGTTGAAGCTGGTGAGATATGTATCCCGCCATGCTGGCAATGATGCCTGATGCTTTTGCGAATGCTATCTCAAAGTCCTGTTCCTGATTCGGAATCACATTTAGAATTGCGACTTCCAAGATCATACAGGTTTCAACGCCTCCTGTGGTTCAGGCGGCAATTCGACTCGAATGGTGTCATTCACACCCACTTCGCCATCCGCCACCACAATGCCCATTACACCCGCTTTGCGAACCAGATTTCCCTGCTCATCCTTATCCAGTACAGCTTTCATTAAGCCCGCTTGAAAATCATCCAGTTGATAACATGGGTTGCGCAAGCCTGTTATTTCTACAACGGCTGTCTTTCCGATATGAAGACGGGCTCTGGTAGGCAAACCGAGTAGGTCAATTCCTCTGGTGGTGATATTCTCGCCCATCTGACCCGCAAAAACATCAAACCCGCGTTCCCGCAATTCGTCATGCAACTCCGCGTGAATCAAATGAACCTGTCTTAAGTTGGGCTGATTCGGATCCTTTGCCACGCGTGAGCGATGCTGAACCTTTGCTCCCAGATGTGCATCCCCTTCGACTCCCAGACCTGTGAGTAATCTAATGGATTCCTGATTCGATTTGCTAAATGAATGCATCAGGCTCCTGGAGACGGCCGTTACAACTCTTTTCATTGCTCCTCCTTTACGAAAGCGCGCTTCGGAATTCAGCCGCAAACTGCTTTGCTGTTTCGACAGGCGTTTTACTTTCTCCGATCGTTCTTACGCACGCGGTCCCAACAATCACTCCATCTGCCATCCTGCCCACCTCTTTGGCTTGTTCGGGCGTGCCAATCCCAAACCCCACGCACACTGGTGCCAAGGTATGCTCACGAACGTGGGCAATCAGCTCAGCCAATCCCTCTGAGATGGATTTGCGTTCGCCCGTCACACCGATAACACTCACAAGATATATAAATCCCTTCGCATTCCTGGCGATCATCTCCATCCGTTCAGGCGGCGAGGTCGGCGCGAGCATTTGAATCAATGGCAACCCCTCGCGCAGAGCGGAGGACTGGGCGTTCGTTGCGAAGTCCGCAGTCGAAGCGCTGCTCAGCGCGAATTTAAATTCCTCCGCTTCCTCCACCGGCAGATCGGGGATAATGAACCCATCTACACCTGCCTCGATTGCATCGCAGACAAACTTCTCCAAGCCATACGCCAGCATGGGGTTGTAATATCCCATCAACACCAGAGGAATGTCCACGCCGTGATCCCGTAATTCCCTCACGGCTTCGAGCGATTTCCTGACCGTAATCCCCTGTTCCAATGCAACCTGCGTCGCCTTTTGGATCATGGGCCCATCTGCCAGCGGATCAGAGAAGGACAGACCCACTTCGATCAGGTCTGCGCCATTTTTCGCTAGCGCTTCGATCACATCAATGGATGTATCCAGATCAGGATAACCCAACGGAAAGTAAGGCATGAAGATAGGCTTGTTTTTGAAGGCGTTTTCGATTCGGTTCATAATCATCTCGATATTCGGCGCTCGATATTCGATGTTCGAATTATCGAATATCGCCAAGCTCCTTAATTACCGTATTCAAATCCTTATCCCCACGTCCAGACAGATTTACCAAAATCACCTGATCTTTCTTCATCGTTGGCGCACGCTTGATAACTTCTGCTACGGCATGAGAGGACTCCAATGCAGGGATGATTCCCTCCGTGTGGCATAACGTCTGAAACGCGTTCAACGCTTCCTCGTCTGTTGCCGATGTGTAAAAGGCTCGTTCGTTGTCTCTCATGAGCGCGTGCTCTGGACCAACCGCCGCGTAATCCAACCCTGCGGAGACGGAGTGAGTTTCTGCGATCTGTCCATCTTCATCCTGCAACACGTAGGTTCTGGTGCCGTGAATCACGCCCACGCGCCCCTTGGATGGATCACCGAAACGCGCCGCATGTTTGCCCGATTCGATCCCGCTTCCGCCTGCCTCAACGCCGATCAATTCAACTTCATCATCTGCGACAAACCCGCTAAAAACGCCAATGGCATTCGATCCACCGCCTACACATGCAATGACCGTATCGGGCAACCTTCCCAATTCCAGCAAGATCTGTTCGCGCGCCTCCCGCCCGATCACAGATTGAAATTCACGCACCATCGTCGGGTACGGGTGTGGACCCAGTGCCGAGCCGAGCAAGTAATGTGTATCCCGCACGTTCGTCACCCAGTCACGGATCGCTTCGTTGATGGCATCCTTCAGCGTCTGTGTGCCTGAGGTGACGGGTCGCACCTCCGCCCCAAGCAGCTTCATGCGGAAGACGTTCGGCTCCTGCCGTGCGATGTCCACGACACCCATGTACACAACACATTCAAGCCCAAGCAGCGCGGCTGCCGTTGCCGATGCGACGCCGTGCTGCCCCGCGCCGGTTTCGGCGACAATGCGCTTCTTGCCCATTCGCTTGACCAGTAACGCCTGCCCCAGGGCATTATTGATCTTGTGCGCGCCTGTATGCGCAAGATCCTCACGCTTTAGATAGATCTGCGCGCCGCCCAACTGTTCCGACAGGCGTTTGGCGTAGGTCAATGGCGTGGGTCGTCCGACATATGACGCCATCAATTTGTCGAATTCACGGAGGAACTCTGCATCTTGCCGTGCAGAGACAAATGCTTCTTCCAGCTCAATCAAAGCCGGCATGAGCGTTTCAGGGACAAATTGTCCGCCGTAAGGACCAAATTTTGTGGGAAGAAATGTCATTGGTTCCTCAATAGGATGGACTGGAGACTGGAGATTCGTAGTCTCCAATCTCCAGTCTCTTAACTGCCTGCACAAACGCCTTCATCTTGCCCGCGTCCTTCACGCCCGGTCTGGATTCCACGCCGGAAGCCACATCCACGCCCCATGGATTCACCCGCTGCACTGCCTCGCCAACATTCTCCGGCGTCAGCCCACCTGCCAGCAGGATCGGGTAATGCCTGGCAACTTCCGCTGCGCCGTTCCAATCGGCTGTAACGCCTGTGCCGCCATACGCGCCGCGAACAGAGGCATCCACCAGGAAAGAGGGAGCATCCTCTCTTGCAAAGCCATTCAGGCTCCCGGGAACACCACGGAAGGCTTTGAACGCCTTTCCATGGAGCGTCCGCATCATTTCAACGGTTTCGTCTCCATGCAGTTGTGCCAGAGTTAAGGCGCAGGTCTCCATCGTTGCGCGCACTTCCGCCGCGGGGGCATTTACGAACACACCTACATAAGTGAGGTGCCCATATTTCCGCATCACAGCCATGATGTCGCGGCAAATGCCCGGGTCAATGTAGCGAGGGCTCTTAGGGTAAAAATTAAAACCCAGCATATCCGCGCCGGCGTCCATCGCAGCCAGGGCATCGTTTACTGTTTTGATCCCGCAGAACTTTATTTTTGTCATAATGTTCTAACGTTCGAACGTTTGCACGTTCAAACCCAATAATTCACGGACTTTGGCAGCAATATCCGGCGCCGTGATAAGCGCCTCACCGACAAGGATTGCATCCACCTTCGCCCGCGCTAATCGTTCCACATCACTTGCATTAAAGATCCCAGATTCAGCAACGACAACAATATCATCCGGGATCGTTGGGCGCAAGCGTTCCGTTGTCTCAAGAGTAACATCAAACGTGGCAAGGTTGCGGTTGTTGATGCCCATCAATTTTATATCTTTCAACTTCAGCGCTCTTTCGGTCTCAGCTTCATCATGGACTTCCACCAGCGGCGTCAAACCTAATTCAAGGGCGAGCGCGTGTAAGTCAGTAAAGTGTTTATCGTCTTTCAGCGCGGCGGTAATAAGCAGGACGGCGTCTGCCCCGTTGGCTCTCGATTCGTAGAGTTGAGCTTCATCGATGATGAAGTCTTTTCTCAGTAATGGTAATCCCATGTTACGAGTAAACCGTAATTCATGAAGAGTCTCGAGTTTGCCCAGAAAGAACTTCTCATCCGTGAGCACACTGATCGCAGACGCTCCGTTTTGAGCATAGATATCCGCTACCTGGAACAGGTCGAGATGCGGGGCAAGGATTCCCTTGGAGGGCGAGGCACGCTTGAGTTCGGCAATCAGGCGCGGGCTACGCGAGTCATAGAGGCGGATTGCGGAGAGAAAATCCCTTGGGGCTGGAGACGCCTCTGCGGCGCGGCGCAAGGCGTGCGCGTCGAGCGCCTCAATCTCTTTCCGCTTATGTGAGATGATCTCAGCCAGGATGCTCATTGGAGGGTCTGGAAATCCTGTGAGAATTCAATCAGTGCATTGAGCTTGGCAAGGGCTTGACCGCTGTCCAGGGAGGCTGCAGCTTCTTCCAGCGCAGACTTGAAATCGCCAGTTTCCGCCGCCAGCGCGCCGGCCGCGTTGAGCAAAACGGACTCACGCCTTGCACCATTCAATTTGCCAGAGAGCAGCTCTCTCATCATCACCGCCGACTCGTCGGGTGTACCACCGCGCAGGTCTTGAATGGTGGAGACCGAGAAGCCAAGCTCGCTGGGATCGAGATCATACGTGCGAACCGCGCCATCCTTGAGGTGACTGACCCGGTTCACGCCGCAGGTATTGAGCTCATCCGTGCCACCTGCGCCGTGGATAACCAGCGCCGCGCGGGAGCCCAGTTCTTTGAGCACGTTGGCGAGCGGCTCGGTGAGTGCAGGCGCAAAGACACCCGTCAACTGGATGTGCGCTCCCGCCGGGTTGGTGAGCGGACCCAGGATATTGAAGATGGTGCGCTGCCCGATCTCCTTGCGAGGACCGATGGCATGTCTCATCGCAGGGTGGAACTTGGGCGCGAACATAAAGCCAATACCAATCTGCTCGATGGCTTGCGCCACCTGCTCAGCCGTCAGGTCCAGGTTGACTCCGAGAGCCGAGAGGACATCTGCGCTGCCGCATTGAGATGAAGCGGCGCGGTTGCCGTGCTTGGCGACTTTGCGTCCTGTGCCTGCCAGGATGAACGCCGCGGCAGTAGAGATGTTGAACGTGTGTGCGCCGTCGCCGCCCGTGCCGACAATATCGTAAACAGGCTCGTCACTTTTGCTGAGCTGCACCCTGACTGCATTCTCACGCATTGCACGGACGGAACCGGTGATCTCAGGGATGGTCTCGCCTTTCATTCGGAGGGCGACCAGATACGCACCGATCTGCGCGGGCGTGGCTCCCCCAGTCATGATGATGTTCATCGCCTCCTGTGCTTCCTCGGCGGTGAGATTGGTCCGGTTGATGGCTTTGGCAATAAAGGGTTTGAGCATGGCTTGTTCTCCTCCTGTCACAGGGGCAGGTTTCAGGTCTAAGAAGTTCTTGAGCAATTTCTTGCCGTGTTCGGTGAGGATCGATTCGGGGTGGAACTGAACGCCGTAGGTGGGATGTTCACGATGCCTGAGCGCCATGATCTCGCCCTCGGCAGTCGTGGCAAGGACTTCGAGCTCAGCGGGCACAGGTTCATGGACGATCAAGGAATGGTAGCGCATCCCTTCGAATGGAGAGGGGATATCTTTGAAGATTCCCTGCCCGTTGTGGTTGACGGGTGAGGTCTTACCGTGCATGAGGCGCGCGGCGCGGTCCACTTTGCCGCCATAGATGGCGCCGAGACACTGATGCCCGAGGCAGACGCCCAGCACAGGGATCTTTCCGGTAAAGTGTTTGACTGCCTCCGGAGAGACACCGCCATCCTTGATCGGTTCGCCTGGGCCCGGTGAGACGACGAGATGGTCAGGCTTGAGGGCGATCAGCTCATCCAGCGAGACCTGGTCGTTGCGGAAGACGCGGATCTCCGCCCCCAGTTCGCCGAGGTACTGGACGAGGTTGTAGGTGAAGGAGTCGTAATTGTCGATGAGTGCGAGCATAGTATTTTCCTTTTCATGTCGTTGCGAGGGCGTTAGCCCGAAGCAATCTCCCGTTAAACAGGCTGATTTTTATCGAATAGCGAACTCCACTTAATCGGAGATTGCTTCGCCTACGGCTCGCAACACTTGCACCTGCATGCACACTTGCCCCGGGCGCAAGTGCCGGGGAGTGCAGGTGTGACAGGTTAATCATATTCTCCAAACAGATCCACCTCATCGGCGAAGAGGTCAAACGAATATTCCAGCCCGGTGATCGAGCGCACGATATCCATGGTCTCTTTGGCTTCGGCTTGCATGCGTCGGATACCATTTGCAAGCACATCGCGCGGGATGGTTGGATGCGCAAGGTAATACGCACGCTTCTCCCGGAATGGCTCCAGGAAATCGTTGAGCGCTTTGGCAAGCTTCTTCTTGACTTCCACATCACCGACCTTGCCGACACGATAACGTTCCTTGAGGTCATCCACCTCCGCCTTGGAGGGGTTGAAGGCGTCGTGATAAATGAAGACAGGGTTGCCCTCCACCGTGCCCGGATCTGTGGCACGCAGTCGCTTGGGATCGGTGTACATGCTCATTACTTTCTCTTCAACCGTCTTAGCATCATCGGAGAGGTAGATGGCATTGTTGAGTGACTTGCTCATCTTTGCTTGTCCATCTGTGCCCACGAGAGTAGGAACCTCGCCAATGATCGCTTCCGGCTCCGGGAAGACTTCGCCGTAGAGGTTGTTGAAGCGGCGGGCGATCTCGCGCGCCAGCTCCACATGAGACTGATTATCCTTCCCTACCGGCACAACCTGCGCGCGTGGCAGCAAGATATCCACCGCCTGCAGGACCGGGTAGCCGAGCAAGCCAAACGGCATCGAGTCGATGTTGGCATCACGCGCCATGTCCTTCAGGGAAGGGATGCGCTCCAGGCGCGGCACCGTAACCAGCATTTCGAACAGCAGGTTCAACTGGTACGTCTCGGGGATCGCCGACTGCACGAAGATCGTGCTGACTTCCGGGTCGATGCCAACCGCCAGGTAATCCAATACGATCTCACGCACGTAGAGCGGGATGTCCTTGATGTACTGCGGGTCAGGCTTGGTGGTCAGAGTGTGCAAGTCAGCCAGAATGAAAAAGGATTCATACTGGTGCTGCATCCGCACGCGGTTCGCCAGCGAGCCCACGTAGTGACCGAGGTGTAAACGTCCCGTTGGGCGGTCACCGGTGAGGAGGCGGGGTTTGGTTTGAGTCATAATCGATTCCTTTTCTTCATTTTTTCTGTCATTGCGAGGGCACTGGTTTTGCCGGCGTGCCGTCAAAATCGCCCGAAGCAATCTCAATTTTGATTTTTGGCGATGTCAGAGATTGCTTCGTCGTTGCTACGCTCCTCCTCGCAATGACGTCAACTATTCGTTTCAGCCATATCAATCGCCCGCAGCATCGCAGACGCTTTATTCACGGTCTCCTGGAATTCCGTAGCGGGATCCGAATCCGCGACGATGCCGGCGCCTGCCTGCACGCTAACGGTCTGTCCGCGCCCGACCATCGTGCGGATGGCGAGACAGGTATCCATCGCGCCGTCGAAGCCGAAGTAACCGACCATGCCTGCATACGCACCGCGTGCATCATGTTCCAGTTCGGAAATAATTTCCATGGCGCGGACCTTGGGCGCACCGCTGACGGTGCCAACCGGGAACGTAGCGCGTACCAGGTCAAAGGCGGTCAGCCCGCGGCGCAGAGTCCCTTCCACATGGGAGACGATATGCATGACGTGCGAATAACGTTCGATGGTAAAGAAGTCGGAGACTTTCACTGTACCA
>JAICQC010000412.1 GCA_025938055.1 Anaerolineales bacterium
CAGGCAGAGGCTGGGAGAGGAACTGGCAAGGGAGATTTCAAACATATCGGGGAAGGAATTTGGCGATGTGGTCATCCCTGTGCCAGATTCTTCGGTGCCCGCGGCGATCGGTTTCTCGCACGTGAGCGGGATTCCGTATAACGATGGCTTCATCAAAAATAGATATGTCGGACGGACGTTCATCGAGCCGACAGATTCACTGCGCAAGCGCGGAGTGGCCCTGAAATTCAATGTAATCCATGAAAATGTCCTGGACAAGCGCGTGGTGATGATCGACGACAGCATTGTCCGTGGGAATACGATGGGTCCGCTGATCAAGTTGCTGAGGAATGCAGGCGCAAAGGAAGTGCATGTTGCCATCACTTGTCCACCGATCGCGCATCCATGCTTCATGGGCGTGGACATGGGCAGGCACGAAGACCTGATCGCCCACCGGCGCACGGTGGAGGAAATCTGCCAGCATGTGGGAGCAGATAGTTTGTATTATCTCTCTATCGACGGCATGATGCGCGCCGTGCAGCGGTCGGATGGTTTTTGTCAGGCGTGTTTTACGGGGCAGTATCCGATCTCGGTCGATCTGTCGAACGTCAAGACGGGCTTCGAGCGAGGGACAAGATCATGAACGTCCTGGTTATCGGTTCGGGCGGGCGTGAACATGCGATCGTGTGGAAGGTCAGCCAGTCAGCACATTTGAAGGGGCTGTATGCCCTGCCTGGCAATCCTGGTACGGCGCTACTGGCGGAAAATGTCACTGGACTTTCTATGGACGATTACATCGGGATCGCAGCATTTTGCCAGGAAAAGCAGATCGATCTGGTGATCGTCGGGCCGGAGGCGCCGCTGGCAGGCGGCATCGTCGATTCGCTGTCTGCAGAGGGGATTCGCTGTTTCGGTCCGAGGCAGGCAGCGGCGCGTATCGAGTCGTCGAAGGTCTTTGCCAAGGATTTCATGGCGAGGCATCACATCCCCACAGCGCGCTACGCTGCCTTTTATCAATGCGATGAGGCCGTTCAATATCTGGAGTCTGTGAATTATCCGGTCGTCATCAAAGCTTCGGGGCTGGCAGCGGGCAAGGGCGTGATTTTACCTGAGACAATAGATGAAGCGAAGCTGACTCTCAAATCGATCATGATGGATAAGGCGTATGGTAATGCAGGCGATGCAGTGGTAATCGAAGAACGCCTGGTTGGACAGGAAGTCTCATTGATGGCATTCACAGATGGGACCTCTATAATCCCGATGCTGCCTGCCCAGGATCACAAGCGATTGCTTGACGGCGATCAAGGTCCGAACACCGGAGGGATGGGCGCGTATGCACCCGCTCCGAACTTCATAGCCAAGTTGTTGAACGAGGCAATGGAATCTGTTTTGAAGCCGGCGGTCGACGGTTTGCGCAATGAAGGAACTCCATTCGTAGGCGTGATGTATGCGGGCCTTATGCTTACGCAGCAGGGCATCCGCGTGCTGGAATTCAACGCCCGCTTCGGAGACCCGGAAACCCAGGTGGTGCTTCCGCTCCTTGAAACCGACCTACTTGAGATCGCTGACGCCTGTGTTGACAGGACGCTTGCAAATGTGGATGTCCGTTGGAAAGATGGCGCGGCGGTTTGTGTGGTTCTGGCAAGCCGAGGCTATCCTGAGAGCGTGGAAAGCGGAAAACGCGTAACGATCAGGGAGCTGCCCGACGATCTGGTTTGTTTTCATGCAGGGACGAAAATGAATGATGGAGATTTGCTGACATCCGGAGGGCGCGTGTTTGGACTGACCGCATGGGCTGATACTATTGAAGCTGCATTGAACAACGTGTATTCAAACATCGACCAGGTCTCCTTTGACGGTACGCAGTATCGCACCGATATCGCCCAGCGCGCCCTGGAGGCAGCCAAATGACAAAATCACAATACGCCGACTCAGGCGTGGATATTGACGCGGGCAACCGCGCCGTTGAACTTATGAAAGATTCTGTGCGGGCCACCTATACCGATTCCGTTCTGGCGGGCATCGGCGCATTTGGCGGACTGTTCGACGCCTCTTCGCTCAAACGAATGGATCATCCCGTGCTGGTCGCCTCCACTGACGGTGTGGGCACGAAGGTCAAGCTGGCGGCGTCCGTCGGTCGGTACCGCGGTATCGGTCACGACATCGTCAATCACTGTGTCAATGATATTCTTGTGCAGGGTGCAAAGCCTTTGTTCTTTATGGATTATTTTGCTACCTCCAGATTGAATTCTGAACAAACCGCGGAGGTAGTAACCGGTATTGCTGAAGCCTGCATGGAGGCGGGAATGGTATTGCTTGGCGGCGAGACGGCGGAAATGCCGGGAGTATATTGCGAGGGTGAATTTGACGTGGCAGGGACCATTGTCGGTGTGTTGGAGCGTGAGCATATTCTGCCGCGCCCGAACCTGCTGGCAGGAGACCTGATCATTGGCATTCCCTCCAGCGGACCTCATACCAACGGCTACTCGCTCATTCGCAAGGTCTTTGAAAACACACCGCTTAACGACTCTCTCGCAGATGCCTTGCTCGTGCCGCACCGCTCGTATTTCAATGTGCTGTATCCACATCTTTCCAAAGTTAAGGCATTGGCTCATATCACGGGCGGCGGTTTCATCGAAAACATTCCGCGCGTGCTGCCTGATCACCTCGACGCGGTCATCCATTTGAATTCATGGGATGCCCCTCCACTGTGGAGACTGATCCAGAAGAAAGGTAACATCACGACAGGGGAGATGTTCCGCGTGTTCAACATGGGGATTGGCATGATCGCGATTGTAGATCCAGCCAGTGCTGCCGACTTTCAACAGTCTGTTTCTGAACCGACCTTCGTGATTGGTGAACTGGTTCAGGGGAAACGCAGCGTCGCACTAAAGGAATAAACATGAAAGAACTTGCTCTCCGTTATGGAACAAACCCAAATCAGGTCCCTGCACGTGTGTACATGCAGGATGGCAGCGACCTTCCCATCACGGTGCTCGGCGGTTCGCCTGGCTACATCAATCTGCTGGATGCGCTCAATGCATGGCAGCTTGTCCGCGAGTTGAAGCAAACCATCGGTCTGCCGGCTGCGGCTTCGTTCAAACACGTCAGCCCGTCGGGTGCGGCAGTGGCTGTCCCACTTACCGACATCCTGAAAAGAATCTATTTCGTGGAGGACATGGAGCTTTCACCGCTCGCCACAGCCTATGCCCGCGCTCGCGGTGTGGATCGGATGTCATCCTTCGGCGATTTCATTGCACTGTCTGATCTGGTGGATGTTGCCACTGCAAGGTTGATTGCGCGCGAGGTATCCGATGGTGTGATCGCACCCGAGTACGAACCAGAGGCGCTGGATATTCTACAGAAAAAGAAGCAGGGCAAATATGCTGTGATTCAAATTGATCCCGCCTACGAACCGCAGGTCCGTGAGACGCGGCAGGTGTTTGGCGTGAGTATGGAACAACGCCGCAATGATCGTCCAGTAACGCGTGATGATTTTGCAAACATCGTTACTCGATGCAGGGAACTTCCCGAATCGGCTGTGCGTGATATGTTCATTGCATGGATCACGCTCAAGTTCACGCAATCGAATTCGGTTTGTTATGTCGTGGATGGGCAGACCATCGGTGTCGGCGCGGGGCAGCAGTCGCGTGTGCACTGCGCCCGCCTGGCAGGCTCCAAGGCGGACCTGTGGCGGCTGCGCCAGCATCCGGCTGTTCTGGCGCTGCCATTCAAAGAAGGCGTCAAGCGCCTAGACCGCGATAACGCCATCGACCAGTTCCTGCAATCCGATGTGACAGAGGCAGAGAAAAAGAATTGGTCCAATGTTTTTACAGAGATCCCAAATCAATTGACTCATGAAGAACGCCGCGCATGGCTCACTGGTCTCACCGAGGTCGTGCTCGGCTCGGATGCCTTCTTCCCCTTCCGCGATAGCATCGACCGGGCTGCGCAGAGTGGCGTGAAGTATGTCCTGCAGCCTGGTGGTTCGAGCCGTGACGAGGAGGTCATTGCCGCCTGTGATGATTACGGGATGACCATGGTCTTCTCAGGTCTGCGTCTTTTCCATCACTAGACTGGATACTGGTTACTGATGATTTCTCGTCTCGTCGTTCTCATCTCTGGCAATGGCTCCAACTTACAAGCCATTCTCGACGCCTGTGCATCAGGTGAACTTCCCGCCTCCGTTGTCTGCGTCATCTCCAACAAAGCAGACGCCTACGGACTTGTC
>JAICQC010000114.1 GCA_025938055.1 Anaerolineales bacterium
AGGCAGGCGCACCGATTCGTTATGGATGGGTATCCTGCGCGAAGAATGGCTGCAGATGCAGAATGGAGATCGCAAATGAAAGATATCTTTTCCGGGAAACTGGTCCGCCTCACTGGCTTTGACCCCGAGGAAATGAGCAAGGCATTTCCCCGCTGGTATAGGAATTCGGAATACCAGCGCCTGCTCAATTCATCTGCGCGCCCGATGCTATCTCCAAAGGCGGAGCTCAAGTGGATGGAGGAGGAAGCCAGCGAAATGTTGCTGGCGGGTCATTTCTTTGGCATCCGTACGCTGGCAGACGATAAGCTCATCGGCGAGATCGGACTGGATGTGGTGAGCTGGCCCGGGCGCGATGCATTCGTGGGGCTCGGCATTGGCGAAACCGAGTATTGGAGCCAAGGCTATGGCACCGATGCGATGAAGGTGCTGCTGCGTTTCGCCTTTACCGAGCTCAACCTGCGCCGCGTCACCCTGACCGTTTTTGAATATAACCCGCGCGCCATCCGTTCCTACGAAAAGGCGGGCTTCCGACACGAGGGGCATTTGCGTAGTTTTTTGAACCGCGAAGGACGCCGCTGGCATGAACTGTACATGGGCATCCTGCGCGAAGACTGGCTGGAACTCAACAGAGCCACGATGGTCTAGGAATGCCGCCGGTTCGACCACCATTGAATAATAGAGGAGAGAATTATGGACACACAAATCATAACAAACGAAATGCTTCTCGGTCCGGATCTTAAGTTGCGCACCGCGCAATGGAGCGACCTCGAAACTGTGACACAACTGGTCTATGATGTTTGCGCTGCCGATGGCGACACAACCGTTGCTGTGACCGCCGAAGAAATGAAACATGAATGGGAAACGCCTGGCTTCGTTCTGGAACGCGATGCCTTTCTGGTCGAAACCAGCGATGGACGTGTGGTTGGCTATGAGGAATTCTTTAACGAATATGAGCATGCGAAACTTCGCACCGACGGTTATGTCCATCCTGAGTATAAGGGTCGTGGGATTGGTACGGCAATGTTGCGCATCGTGGAACAGCGTGCTCGTGAGGAAATACGTCTCGCCGCGCCTGACGTACGCATCTCACTTCACAGTACAACGGACCAGCGCGATTCAGTAGGCCTTGATCTGCATAGGAACGAGGGCTATCAGCCATTACGCTATCACTGGCGTATGGAGATCGTGCTGGATGGCCCGCCTCCAGAGCCGAAGTTTCCTGAAGGAGTCGAGCTGCGCCCCTTTATCAAAGGCGAGCACGATGTCGCTGTGTGGCGGGCCCAAAATGAAGCTTGGCGCGATCACTGGGGCAGCCATGATGTGGCCTTCGAGGAGTGGAAGCGGAGTAAATTCGATGACCCGGAATTCGACGCAACCCTCTGGCCTATTGCATGGGATGGGAATGAGGTCGCCGGCTTTTCATTGAACCGCTACCGCATGGGCATCGGCTGGATCCGCAATCTCGGCGTTCGCCGTCCGTGGCGCAAGCGCGGACTGGGTGAAGCGCTGCTGCTCCATTCGTTTGGCGAATTCTACAAGCGCGGCACAAAGACGATCGGTCTCGGCGTCGATGCGCAGAATCCCACTGGTGCGACGCGTCTTTATCAAAAAGTGGGCATGTACGCTGCCAGCGAATTTGTCACCTATGAAAAGGAACTTCGCGCCGGACGTGATATTGATGAGCAATAAGAAATAGGCTAGGCTTATAGCCTGATAGATAGACTAGGCTTGGCGGGACGCACTGCGAAACCCGCCCCACAGTAAAAGGAATAAAAATGAACGAGCAATTACAAAAAGAAAATATCGCGGGATTGCCCAACGGCTTCACCGCTCGCGGGGCAATCATCAATGATGTGGAGCCGGCTCTTGCGCTCTTTAACCGCTGGTCTCGCTCGGTGATCGGGCGGGACGAGATCATAGATGCCCAAGCTGTCCGCAACGAATGGGTCTCGCCGGGCTTCAACCCCGCAGAAGATATTCGCGCGGTTTTTGCTCCGAACGGACAGATGGCTGGCTACATCGAAATCTGGACTACCGCCAAGCCGCCCGTCCACCCGTGGATCTGGGGACGTGTCGATCCCGATTATGAAGACCAGGGCATCGGCACGTGGATGATGCAATGGGCGGAACAGCGCGCGATGCGTGCTCTCAAAGAAGTGCCCAAAGGACTGCGCTTTGCCCCGCGTGTCGGCACCTTCCGGGAAGCTGAGAGATCAAAGAGGTTGTTCGAAGATTTGGGTTATCAGCAAATCCGTAGTTCCTATGAGATGTTGATCGAGACGAATGCCGCCGTCCCGGAGGCGCAGTTCCCGGAAGGCATTACAGTCCGCACTTTCAACCCGGAAACGGATGCCGAAGCCGTCTATCGTGCCCAAACTGATTCGTTCCGCGACCACTTCGGATATGTGGAGGAACCCCTCGACGAAGGCTTGAAACGCTTCAGGCACTTTTGGGAAGGGGAAGGTTCCGACCCGACCCTGTTATTCCTTGCTGTGGATGGCAGCGAGATCGCTGGCATTAGCCTCTGCCGCCCTCATTCCTTTGATGATCCTGATATGGGCTGGGTGGGAACGCTGGGGGTGCGTCGCCCGTGGCGCAAACGCGGGATTGGGCTTGCCCTGCTGCGACATTCCTTCAACGAATTTTATCGACGCGGAAAGCGCAAGGTGGGTCTGGGCGTGGATGCTCAAAACCTGACTGGCGCGCTGCGTCTCTACGAAACCGCCGGGATGCATGTCCACCAGGCATTTGATCTGTATGAGAAGGAACTGCGTGCGGGTACCGAAATCAGTGTACAATCCCTCCAGCAATAAACATAAATAGAGCCTTGCGAACTGCCCATAGGACAGTTCGCAAGGCTCGTCTGGAAATAAACTGACTCAAAAGGAGTACCGTCCACATGAATATCCGTTGTGCTTTTTGCCAGACACCTTATACACTCAGCCGCGTAGCCATGCTCGATGCCCTGCAGGAAGTGGATTCCAAGAATCTTTCCCACTACGACGCGCATTGTCCGCGCTGCCGGCGGGCGACCCGTATTCCCCGTCAGCGGCTGGAAATGGCAATGCCGAACTGGCGTGAGGAACTCAAGCAGTTCGAAGCAGAGATGAAGAAGAACCCACAGCAGGAGGCGCCGCTTCCAACCGCGGAAACGACTCCGGTTGCCGAAGCCGCACCTGAACCTGAGCCAGCCCCCGCCAAAAAAGGCGCGACAAAAGCCAAACCGAAGGCTACGCCTGCAGAATCCAAGCCGAAGACCGCGACACGGCAGACCACGCCTTCTGCAGAGACAAAGAAAAGCACGGCAAGAAAGACGGCTACCAAGGGAACATCGAAGAAAAGCAAATGAGCATCAAGGCAGTCTTCTTCGACCTCGGCGGTGTCATCGTCCGCACAGAGTTTCAGGCGCCGCGCCAGCTACTTGCCGATCGGATGGGTATGGATTATGACGACCTGAGCAAAATCGTCTTTGACAGCGAATCAGGTATCAAGGCGACCATGGGTGAAGTCAGCTCACAGGAACATTGGGACTCTGTGATACAGCGTTTGAAACGTCCGGCCTCCGAGCTGGCAGCTATCCGTGATGAATTCTTCGCCGGAGATATTGTGGACCGTACCCTGCTCGAGTACATCCGGTCTCTGCGCGGCAAATATAAAACAGGTCTTATCTCCAATGCCTGGAGTGACCTGCGCGATTTTATTGTCCGGGAGAAGTTCGACGACGCCTTTGACAAGATGATCATCTCTGCAGAGGTGGGTGCGGCAAAGCCCGGACCGAAGATCTTCCAGATTGCCCTCGAGCAGTGCGGGGTGCGTCCGAAAGAAGCCGTCTTTGTGGACGACGTCGCAGAAAACATCGAAGGCTGCGAAAAGGTCGGTATGAAAGGCATCCACTTCAAGGATGCCGAGTCGACGCTGCAGCAGCTCAAGAAAATTTTGTCCACAGGACGGCTACGCTCGTAAAGGCGAATCCCTGCGGGCATCACCGCCCTCTTCAGGTATTCGCCCGACAGAATCGATCATCCACAGGATCGCTACGCTTATGTTCACCAGATCACAAACAGTTTTGCGCGACCTGGGCAATGGCCTGGTTATGCGTCGTTCAACGCCAGAGGACGCAGAATCGCTGGCGGATTTCAATGGGAATATCCACGGAGATAACGAGGTGGATCGCCAGCGCGTCGCAGCCTGGACCCGTGACCTGCTGGCGCGCCCGCACCCGACTCTCCGCTCGAACGATTTCACCATCGTCGAAGAGACCGCCACCGGGCGCATCGTTTCCTCCTTGAATTTGATTCCCCAAACCTGGTCGTATGAAGGGGTCGAATTCCCGGTCGGGAGGCCCGAGCTGGTGGGAACTCTGCCCGAGTTTCGCAACCGCGGACTCGTGCGCGCCCAGTTCGAAGAGATCCACAAATGGAGCGCAGAACGCGGTGATATGGTTCAGGGCATTACCGGCATTCCCTATTACTATCGCCTGTTCGGCTACGAGATGGCTCTGGATTTAGCTGGACGCCGCGTCGGCTATGAACTGAATGTGCCGAAGTTAAAAGGCGGCGAGACAGAACCATATACTATTCGTCCAGCCACTGAAACCGATCTGGCTTTTATTGCGGAGGTATATGAACATGCCATCCGACGCTCTACAATTGCCTGTGTGCGCACGCCTGAGATCTTCACCTACGAGTTAAGAGGGCGAAGCGAGGATAGTCTCAATTACTGCCTCACATTGATCATCGAAGACCGAACAGGTGAACTAGTAGGATATTTCCAACACCCTAATATTCTCGGCATCAAGGGCTTGACCGCGTTGTGGTATGAACTCAAGCCTGGTGTTTCGTGGCTGGAGGTGACTCCCAGTGTGATTCGCTATCTCTGGAACAAGGGTCAGGAATATGCCCGGCGTGATGGAAAAACCTATACTTCGTATTGTTTGCTGCTCGGCGCGCAGCACCCGGCTTATCAGGCACTAGGCAGGGATCTGCCGTCCATTTATGATCCGTATGGCTGGTATCTGCGCGTGCCCGATTTGCCTGGTTTTGTAAATTACATCAAACCCGCCCTCGAAAAACGCCTGGCGGATTCTATCGCCGTTGGGCACAGCCGCGAGATCAAGATTAGTTTTTACCGCGACGGTTTGCGGCTGGTCCTCGAAAAGGGCAGGCTCACGACGATCGAGTCCTGGAAGCCAACGCCGGAGGATGGCGGCATGGTCGCATTCCCTGACCTGACGTTCCTGCAAGCTTTGTTTGGTTATCGCAGTTTTGCCGAGCTGGAATATACCTTTGCGGATTGCTGGTGTGACGCCGAGGACGTACGCGCCCTGATCAACATTCTCTTCCCGAAGAAGTTGTCAGAAGTTTTTCCGATCTCTTAAGTAGAGTGGCATGGATTCATAGGCAAATATGTTTTCACGTTTAAAGTTAAACGCAAGGTTTGTTTATCTTTTTATCCAGTTCAGCGCCTCCGCATTCTTCAGCATGATGTTCGTAACGACATCCTTGTATGAGGCGACCGTGGCAGGCTTGACTCCCGTCCAGTTGATCCTCGTTGGCACGGCGCTGGAAGTATCGGCGTTCGTATTCGAAGTGCCAACCGGCATCGTCGCAGATGTGTATTCGCGACGGCTGTCCATCGTCATTGGCTATGTACTGATGGGCCTGGGCTTTCTCGTCGAAGGATTCTTCCCGGCATTCCTGACCATCCTGCTGGCGCAGGTCATCTGGGGATTGGGCTACACTTTTACCTCGGGCGCCACCCAGGCATGGATCACCGACGAGGTCGGGGAGGAGGACGCCAACAAACTGTTCCTGCGCGGTACACAGGTCGGTCTGTTCGCTTCTCTCCTCGGGATGGGAGCCTCCATGTTCGTTGGCGCGAATAATGTTGCTCTGCCTATCCAGGTCGGTGCGCTGGGCGTGATGCTGACCGGCATCACACTGATGCTGATCATGCCCGAGACGGGCTTTCACCCCACGCCAAGGGAAGATCGCAACACATGGCAGCATATGTGGCATACCTTCAAACAGGGCGCGCAGGCAGTCCGTTCACAGCCGCGTCTGATGAATATCGTGTTCATTGGTCTGTTCTATGGCTTGTACAGCGAAGGCTTCGACCGCCTGTGGGTTAAACATCTGCTGGACACGTTCGAATTGCCGATCCTCTTCGGCAGCAACCAGGTAGCGTTCTTTGCCATGCTGCGCGTCGCGGGCGCTGTACTTACGATCGTGGTGGTCCGTTTCGTGGAGAAGCGCGTCGATTCGACAAGTCCGCTGGCGATTGGGCGCGCCGTACTGTTCGTTACTGGAGCTATCACTGTCGCACTGATCGGTTTCGCTCTCTCGCCGTTGCTGCTCTTAAGCCTGGGTTTATATCTCGCGATCAATGTTTTGCGCAATGTGCAGATCCCCCTGCAGACGAGCTGGATCAACCAAAAACTCGATTCGCAGGTACGCGCAACCGTCCACTCGATGTTTGGGCAGGTGGATGCCATCGGTCAGGTGCTGGGTGGACCCGCTGTCGCGATGATCGCCTCAGTCGGATCAGCCATCGCTTCCCTCGTGACCTCTGGCTTGCTGCTGACGCCCGCGCTCTACTTTATCGGGCGCGCCAATGCGCAGTCCCAGGAGGGAACCGAGATGGAAGCAGAGCCGCTTCCGGTGGAGTAGGAAGCAATCACTACGTAAGAATATATTTATAAAAGCACCTTTGGGCGAGGCGTAGCATCGCTCAAATTATTTAATACTCCATATATAAGAAAAATTCATTTGCGTGACTGAAGGTGTTCCATTGCATGATCTACAAAATTAGATTCTGATAAGCCGTGCTTTGAAAAGTATTAATAGCGGGGTGGGTATTCTTCCATGACTCAGGAATATTCCCCATTGAAGCATATGTATCTCACCTTTATAGTGGAACCAAGCTTATGAGTTCGAAAGGAGTAAGAAGAATGAAAAAACCAACTTTACTGGGAGCCATGCTTGTACTGGCTCTTCTTCTCGCCGCCTGTGCTCCCGCTGCAACCCCAGCGGTTGAGTCACCGGTGGCTCCCATTGAGCCGACGACGGAACTGACAGAGCCACCAGTCACCGACATGCCAGCCACTGAGTCCCCGGCTGCGACGGAGCCGCCAGCCGCCACCGAAGCCCCCGCGACGGACCCCGCTGAGACAGCTGGTGTACCGGTCACCGGTGCAGCAACAGTGAATGTCGCTGAGGTCGGGACCTTTGGTCAGGCTCTGGTAGATGGGACAGGACGTTCGCTCTACCTCTTCACGAACGATACGCAAAATAGCGGTACCAGTTCCTGTACTGGGGAATGTCTTGTAGAATGGCCGCCTCTCTTTACGGATGGTGAGCCTGTCGCTGGTGAGGGTGTGGATCAGTCCATGTTGGGCACCATCACACTCGCCGACGGTACAACGCAGGTGACCTATAATGGCTGGCCCCTTTACTACTTCCATGAAGATGCTGCAGCTGGCGATGCCAATGGTCAAGGCGTAGGCGGTGTCTGGTTCCTCGTTTCCCCGACTGGTGAGATGATCGAATAGTAATTGAGATTTGTTAGAGCATTAGAACTTGGGCGAGGTGAAAACCTCGCCCAAGTCATTTAATCAGGATGACTGATCACATTTCCATCGGCGTCGGTTTTCAAGAGCCCTTTGCTTATATCGAGCAAAACCAGTGGATTTCCCCACGGGTCTTCCACGACGACGCAGCGACCAATCTGTATATCAAACAACGGGACGATCACCTTGCCACCTGCCTGTTCAATCCGCGTTGCCGCTTCCTCGGCAGAGTCCACCAGAAGGTCCACTTCCTGCCTCTGAGCTTCGGTTTGGAGGACCAGCTCTGCATCCGATTCGGGCAAACGTAAGCCAGCAGCAGTTTCCGTGCGCCAGATCAATTGATGACCGAGACGATCACGATAAAACGACAGTCCCACCTCGAGGTCAGGAACATATAGACGAATACAATCTACTTTGCGAAAGAGTGGCATGAGTTATTTCAATGTACACAACGCCTGGCGGATCTCGCCCAGGTGGTAGGCAGTATGGACCACGATGGCGAGCGAGCCGCCGATGGTATCTTCATTCCAGACCTGGTTTTCCCGGAAAAGATTGCTCATGCGCTGATATGCCTCTCTTAAGTTCTTTTTGTATTTTTCCCACTCGGCGGGCGACACCTTTTCCACCGTTCGCCAGACTTCACCCCAATCGACGCGCGTGTTGTCGTTGTACACGATGGCACGCTCTAGGACTTCGATGTAAAAGGTGACATGCGCAACCTGAGCCGCAAGCGAAGCACACTTCCCGCCGACCGGGATCGACGCCTCTTCTGCAGAGATCGTTTGAAGGGTTTCAAAAAGCGACGTGCCCCGGTCCAAATATATTCCGTGGTGTTTTGCCTCGAACGTTTCTTCCATATACTCCCTGAGGCTGTTTATATAGTCCTGCTCCATTGCCATAAAGTTATCCTGCCTGTTCAAACGCGGATTTCATCCACGCGACCAACTCGGAATCAACTTCCTTCGCGTCGGTCACGTTGACGATGTAATTGCACATGCTGCCCTTGGGCTGTTCCAACAGCCGCGCGTTCTGATTGAGGTCTTTGGCATTGATGCCCACCTCGAAGCGGGAGTTGGTCTTGGGACCGATCATCACGAACTGCTTCTTACGCCGCAGACTGACGTAGCCCTTCTTCGGGGCGATCTCGAACTCGCCAAACTTGTTGATCTCCTTCATCAACTTCTCGTGGATGGGGCGCATGTGTGCCTTTGCCCCCGAATAGATTTCGTCGAGCACTGCATCTGTGGGTTTGCCTTCGGCAGCGCGTTGACCGTCTGGCTGCAGGACAGTGTGGACGAGGGTATTTGCATCGCCGTGACCGAGCCCCAGCTCACGCTTGAGATAGTCTCGGATTTCACCGTGTTTGGTTAGTCCACTTTTCTTGATGATGGCAGCCAGCTCATCGAGCGACTTACCCGTCTTCTTTTGAATGTTGTCCAGCTGCGTTTGAACAGCTTTGTCGAGGGAACTCATAGCCTGATCTCCTTATTTGAAACGTGCATCTCTAGTGCCACAGTCCAGGAATAAAACCGATGAGTAGGAAAGCCGGTTTGTGCGTCAGGGGGATCATCGCGAGCAGAACATGGCCGCTTACCTGAATCGGATAATGATGCTCTGATTATAGAACATTGTTTCTATTAATACAATTCCCCGCGTAGTGTTTTGTGTATTAACTGCCTGGGTAGACTTTTAGCAATTCGACCTGCGCCTGCGGAGCAAAGATCAGCACGTTATCCCGGATATGTTGTACGTGTTGTTCCACCGTTTGTGTATCGATCCCTGGTGGGGCATACACTGTAAACACTACATTCTGCGTGCCTGGCGTAATCTGCGTGCGCTGGTCTGGACCGTATATGATGCTGGAGATCACGCCTACCTGATCGCTGATCAGCATGTCACCGGGTTTCAGAGACTGCTCCTCTCCGCGCAGCAGCGTGTAACGCTCATTACCGGTCGCCACATCCAGCGTGAGAGGCAATCGTAGCGTATCCAGGTCATGACCCGCCGTCAGCAACATATCCTCCATCTCCGTCATGAACATCGCTTCTACCAGTGAAGCGACGCTCGGGATGGACTTTCCCTTCAACACCATCGACTCCAACTGCAGCTGTACGTGATAGGTCTTTTTGAAACGACGATAATATTCGCCATACGCCTGCAAAACAGGATGGCTGGCGATCGCGGCACGGTCCTGCCCGGAATATCGGGCGCGCAGTTGCTCTTCCAATCCCATTTTTTGTCTCTCCAACTCGTCGTGATGGGCAGGGTTGGAAACGGCTCGCATGACTAGCACGCCCGCATGCGCTTCTGGATACGTGGATCTCCATGCAGATGTGATTTCGAACATTGCCAGGTGTTTTCTTATCCTATCCCTGCAATTGGGATGGAAATGATCATGGAAAGAAACGAGATTGCTCCGCCAATGATTGCCGCGACGAGCACAGGGATAGCTACTGCCAGGATGCTGTTCCAACTAACCTTTGTGATCAGAAATCGTGTCGACCGGGCTGCCAGGGCTCCGAGTAAAAGTATGACGAGGCTCTGACAGGCAAGCGAAATGCCCATGGCAGTGAGACCCTGCCTCTCGCTGACGCCGTTGAGGGCAATCATTTGCAAGAGAAGTAAGACAACGGCAAGAAAGACAAGAATGAGAACAGTCAGAATGGCGGAAATAGTAGCGGGTGATTTAGTACTCATTTTTCTCCAAATATCAACATGTTTTGAGAGGTTGGGAAAATTATCAGCCTTCATGCTGACCGATTCCTTACAGCTCCACGCCTGGACCCAGGACGAAGATGTGAAAGAGCGCGAGGACGACGGCAAGGATGATCCAGGTCCAATTGCGCTGGATGACGACATGTTCGTCGGATCGTTCCGGGAACCATTTCGTGTTGAGCAGTTGCGACATCCACGCAAAGGCAGAACTGCCGCCGAATGCCGCGGCTGCTGATGTCAGGATGACGAACGTACCGATGGGGTTGAACCACGCGCCCAGGGAGGAAGCCGTCGCGCCTGCCAGGTAGGGGAATAGAGTCAGCCTAAAGCCGCGCTTCATGCGTTCGGTCGGGTCGGAACCGATCAGCGTCTTCATCTCGCGCAGGGCGAACCATATGCCAGACAAATACAGGAAGAGACCAATCACAGTCAGCAGTGCTCTCCACAGCCAGGCAGGCGCAAACCCATCCACGACATTTACCCAGTCGCCGACGCCAATGACCCCGGAAAACAACGGGTATCCGGCTGCCACGAAAAAGTTGCCGCTCATCGCGAACCAGAGGAAGTAACGCAATGTTGGTGATGTGACCGCCGTGCGGCGGAATGCCAGCCAGAAGAAATAGGCAGCTATGAAGTTGACGAGTGTCCCCGCCGCGGCGATGAAACGGATTCCAGCATCGCTCACCGAGGTGGTATCGCATTCGAAGTGTGCCGACGAGAGCACCAGCGGTGTACCGCCGACCATGAGACAGGCGCCGCCGTGCCCCAGCGCCTCATGGATCACATTTTTGATTATGAATGAAACGATACCGATTGCCAGAATGGTCAGCAGGTCAATGGAAAGACGATGGCTCTTCGTTGAGGCATTCAT
>JAICQC010000398.1 GCA_025938055.1 Anaerolineales bacterium
AAAGGAACGCTGCGATGCTGACACAGGAACAGTGCAATTTCTATGGTGAGAATGGTTATCTGCTCGTCGAGGGACAGTTTACGGCTGAGGAAGCCAGAGCCTTTCGCCAGGAAGCCCATGCCCTGGTCGAGCGGCTCACTCAGCATGCTGATATCAACCCCACCTGGGGAAGCGCCAAACAGCTTGCCGAAGGCACCAAACTTCTCCATTGCCACAACGTACAGTTTTATTCCGCCATCTTTACGCGATTGCTCGTGAATGAGCGCCTGACCGGGGCGGTAGCCGACCTCATTGGCAGCCCGAACGTGCAGCTCCATCATAACAAGCTGTTTATCAAGCCGCCCGAAAAGGGCTCCCCATTTCCCATGCATCAGGACTACCCCTATTTTCCACATGAACGTCACAGCATGCTGGCGGCGGTCATTCACTTCGACGACGCGCCGCTGGAGAAGGGCTGCATCCGTGTGGTGCCGGGTAGCCACAAACGGGGTGCGATCGAGCATAACCCGCAGGGCGGCTTCCATCTCCCCTTTGATCAATACCCTCTCGAATCCAGTGTGCCCTGCCCGGCGAAAGCGGGTGATATGCTGTTCTTCAACTACCTGACCATCCACGGCTCGGGTGTGAACGTCAGCCAGGAAGCGCGCACGACGCTGCTCGTGCAGATGCGTGACCCCGAGGATAAGCCGACAGAGAATACGCACGAGTCGCGCGGTCAGGGTATGATGTTGCGCGGGTACGACCCAACAGCGTTACCTCCCGAGGCAAAGCCGCGCTCCATGTAAGAAGATTTGCGCGCGGCTGAGAGGCCTTAACCCACCTGTTTCACCCCTATGCGCCACATATCCAGGTCATTCGCAAATGCATCCTTCATATCCTGATCTTCCCGGGATCCATTCATCCCCTAATATTCAAACCTCCCCTGACGCCTACGAGCTGGAAAACCGTGCAGCAGATCCTGAGCAGCGCATTGAGCAGGCTATGCAAGCCATTGCCGCGTGGGAGGGAAAAGTCCTCCTCGATTTGGGGGCGGGAACAGGGTTTCACATCCCGCGCTTTCAACAGGCGGCCCATGTGTTCGCTGTAGAACCCCACGATCAGTCCCGGCTGCTCGCCATGCAGCGTATCTCTGCTCTCAGTCTGCTTAATGTCTCAATATTAAAAGGCTCTGCCGAGTACATCCCGCTTCGAGACCAAAGCGTGGATATTTGTCATTCTCGCTTTGCCTATTTCTTCGCCCCGGATTGTTTACCCGGGTTGCTGGAACTCGAGCGAGTAATGCAACCGGGTGGCACGGCATTTATTATCGACAATGACTTGGTGGAGGGAACCTTTGCTGGGTGGCTCCAGCAGAGTCCCTATTACAAGAATGCGACCGCCTCTGAGGTCGCGCAGTTTTGGAGCGAGCAGGGGTTTAGTGAACGATCCATCGCGAGTGAGTGGCGGTTTGAGCGCCGGGAGGATCTTGAACAGGTTGTGCGGCTGGAGTTCGGGGATGTCCTCGCCGAAAATCTCCTCGCACAACATGAAGGCTTGCACGTATCCTATCATTACAAGCTGTATTATCGTTCCTACTAAACAATCGAGGGTTCATGGTTAGAGACATCCGCTATCAGGCAGCAATACTCCATGACGGTCAGATCCTCCTCATCCAACATCAAGAGCACAATAGCGGGCGGAGCTACTGGCTCTTGCCTGGCGGCGGACGTGAAGCCAACGAAACGCCCGAGCAGTGTCTGATTCGCGAAGTTCACGAAGAGACAGGGCTCACGATCACGGTCGAGCGGCTTCTCCTGGACGACCCCGCGCCTGCGGGTGATGTGTACAAGCGCTTCCATACGTATCTGTGTTATTCATCCACATTCACGGCTAGCCCTGGTATGGAACCGGAACCCGAAGCGGCTGCGGTCTACAGCATCGCCGCGGTCGGCTGGTTCGCGCTGGATGATGAGACACAGTGGAATGAGCAGCTCGTAGCTGACCCCCTTACCGCGCCGTTGCTGCGGCGCATTCGTGCCGCTCTGGGAGACAAATGATCGAACCTGCCAAATTTGCTTTGTTCATCGCCGTCTCGTGGGCATTGATCCTTTCGCCGGGTCCCGATATGATCTATGTCATTACGCGTGGGATGGCACACGGACGACGAGCCGGAGTGCTATCCGCGGTCGGTGTCGTTTGCGGGATTCTCGTACATACCACCGCAGCCGCTTTTGGACTGACGGTCATCCTCCAGGCCTCTGCCTTCGCATTTCTGTTTGTGAAGTTTGTTGGTGCCGCCTATTTACTTTACCTCGGTATTAAATCCTGGCGAGATAAAAGCACGTTTCATCTTCAGACAACGACTTCGATGGCAAAGTCCGGCACGCTCTTCTGGCAAGGTGTTCTGTCCAACGTCCTCAACCCTAAAATTGCCATTTTCTTTTTAGCCTTCCTGCCGCAATTTGTGGATCAAGGAAGCCCTCAGATCACATTGCAAATGGTCATTCTGGGGCTTACGTTTGCTGGCTTTGGGCTATGTTTCCTGCTGGTCGTTGGCTACTCTTCCGGAACGATTGGAAAATGGCTTGCGTTCCGCCCGCAGTACGCGCAATTCTTCCAGCGCCTCGCAGGTGGCATTCTTGTGGGACTCGGCATCCGACTGGCATTGACAGAGAAATAATAAAAGGCAATTTTGAAGAAAACCACCGTTAAGGGAATAGCCTCATGCGAAAACTTATTGTGAGCAACTTTGTCACCCTGGATGGTTTTTACGAAGGGAAGGACAAAAATATCGACTCGATATTTGACTACTATCATGAAGACTACCACGGGGATGACAACTTCGATTTCTACAACGCCGAACGGATGCGCGCCGCCGACACCCTGCTGCTGAGCGGACGCGCTTCCTTTTTAGGAAACAAGGAGTACTGGTCTGGTGTTCTAACCGATCCTAATGCAACAGCAATACGGCGCGAGTTCGCAGAGCTGATCCAGTCTATAGAGAAAGTCGTTGTATCGGACCAACTGACCGCCGCTGAATTTGGGGACTGGGAGAACACGCGCATCGTCAAGCAGGCAGATGCAGTCAGAGAGGTTACTGCCCTCAAAGAGCAAGAGGGTAGAGATATCTTCATGTTTGCAGGGCGCACGCTCTGGAACCACCTGCTCATTCATGATCTTGTGGATGAACTGCACCTGACGTTTTTTCCGGTGATCGCAGGCGAGGGCACGCCTTTGTTCGTAGGACGCCCGCCTGTGTCGCTGAAGCTCATTCATACTCGCACATGGCAGGGCTCAGGAAACATCCTCGCCTGTTATCAAGTGAGTAAAAAAGAAGTAATGTGAAGTATGAGCAAGTTGCAAATGATCGTTTTAGATGATTACGAGGGCGAGCTGGCAAACGCTCCTGCCATGCAGCGCTTGCGCCAGCTCGCAGAGGTCCAGATTTTGGATCGCTCCATCCGCCCTGATGAATATGACATTCTGAGAAACACCCAGATTCTTTTGGCTCTTCGAGAGCGAACGAAACTGGATGCGCAATTCTTCGCAGCCTGCCCGAATCTGGAGCTTGTTTTACAAACCGGCGGCCATGCCTATCACATCGATGAAGCCGCGGCAACCCAGAGAGGCATTGTAGTTGCCTTGGGACGGCGGGTGTCCAAGCCAACAGTGGTCATTCCTGAACTGGTCTTTAGCTTTATGCTGGGTCTCGTCCGGCAGATCTATCCGCTCACCACGGAGATGCGCAACGGAGGCTGGCCCGAGTCAATCGGAGGATCGCTGGCGGGGCGCACCCTGGGCATTCTCGGTTATGGACGGCTCGGTCAGCCCGTTGCGCGACTAGCGCAGGCGTTTGGCATGAGAGTCGTTGCATGGGATCGAACCGGAACCTCCTCCGGACGCGATTCGTTCGGAGTCGAACGCCTTCCCCTCGATGACCTGCTTGCCATTTCAGATGTGGTTTCCATCCATCTGCGTTTATCCGATGAGTCACGCGGTCTCTTGAACCGAGAAAAGCTACGGAAGATGAAACCCGCTGCCATCCTGATCAATACCTCGCGGGGCGCGATTGTCGATGAGACGGCTCTGGTGGAGGCATTGCGCGAAAAGAGACTGGCGGGCGCAGGATTGGATGTATTCTCTACCGAACCGCTTCCTCCGACTAGCGAGTTGAGAACCCTGCCTAACGTTTTGCTGACGCCCCATGTAGGCTGGAAGGTTCGAGACGTGCTGCAAGAATTCGTTGAGATCGCCGCAAATCAATTGGAAGCCTGGTTGACAACCGGGCTTTCCAAAAGTGAAGTTCTGAATCCGGCTGCAATAAATGTATCGCGCGAGCGCCGCGGCACTCTGCTTCCCTGACTCAGGAGCCTTTGATGAACATTAGAAATTTTATGAGAGAGCTTCAC
>JAICQC010000260.1 GCA_025938055.1 Anaerolineales bacterium
CACAGCCATTGATTTGGGATGCCCGCAACTTGACCAGCTCCACCAGGTCGGGTTCAAGACCCGCGTTCTTCAGGTAGCGCTCCAGTTGGCGCAAGATTCCGGTACCGTCTGGCGCAGCTTTAGAATAATCGAGTCGTTGTCTCATAGTTTCGAAACTATATCCTTTTTCAAGAACGACAGAGCAGGCCTTATTGCTCTTGTAGAATCGGATGTTTTTCCGCGTCAATTTTCGAAGTCAATCTAGCCTTCAGGCTCATATCTACAGCTGACAGCGCCTGCGAAACGGGACAGCCCTTTCTCGCCTGTTCAGCGAACTCCATAAACGTTTTTTCATCGATTCCAGGAACATCGCCAACTGTGGAAAGCTCGATGAGCGTGATTTTGGGACCCTCCCCCAGATGAACTTTCGCGGTGGTGTCGATACGCGTGGGAACGTGGTCCGCCTTGGACAGAATCAACGAAAGATACATGGAAAAACATCCCGCGTGAGCCGCGCCGATCAATTCCTCCGGATTGGTTCCGGGACCGTCTTCAAAACGTGAAGCCCGGCTGAAAGCTCCCTCATAGGCGCCGGAGCCCAGGCGCATACTGCCATTTCCTTCGGTTAAGTTGCCCTTCCAGATTGCAGATGATTCGCGAATAGCCATTTTTTATTCTCTCCTTTTGATTATTTTGATTAAATGCACTTCAATGAAGCATTCCCCGATGTGATTTGGTTGATAACTCCATTGAACTCCTTACCGCGGCTCAACCTTTGTATGTCAACACCCTCCCCCACAGACTTTTATTACCCCACAATCCTGAGCGCAGGGATTCCAACTGGACGATCTGGCTGTGATCTACAAACAGGTTCACTTCCGCCCCATAATTTTTGACATACCAGGCAAATACCTCCGGGTCAGCTGCTTCGAACATAGGCTTCTCCAGACCGAGGGCCTGGATGATTTTTGCGACCACATCGGTTCGCCAGGTCTTGACATTCTCCGTGATGCCCTCGGATTCGATCATGATCATATAAGCGCCAGCATCTACAAAGCGCTTTGCCTGTTGGATAGCCCACTCGGGGTCACGGGTGCCTTCGGCAGCCAATTCCCCTGCAGTCGTGTCGCCCCCGGCCCCAAACTGGATACCGACTTCCGGCTTGGCTTTTAGCCCGGCTTTCTGTACTTTCTCGACCAGGCGCAGCCAGTCATCCGTGGGTATGGTGATAAAGCCGCTGGATATTTCGATGATATCAAACCCAATTTCCTTGCACTCCCGGATGTAACGATCGACAGCCTCTGGTCCGAGTGTGAGGACATGCTCAATAAACCCGCCCGTGGAAACCAGTACATCATGACGATGGCAAATGTCCAGGAGCTCCCTGACTGCCTTGCGCGGCATCAGGCTGAACGAACCTCCTGCAAACTTGAGCACATCAACATAGGTACCCATCGTCTCCAGGACATCTTCCAGGTAGCGCCTGCCCATGGGCGTGTAATAGGGCCCGCGAATCTCGGTAACACCGCGGCTGCGTGGTTTCGTCTCGCGCTCATTGACTCTCAGGAAGGCAAACGCCCTCTCGTCAAGATCATCTTTTAGTATCATGTCAGCTCCTTTGGCGATTAATTGATTTTTCCCAGCAGGCTTGTAAGCTCGCTCACCTGAATATTATCCAGGTTTGCAACTGCCTCTTCGATCTCTCGTCCCAATTGAGGAGAGATGCGCGCCTGTGTGAGTTGCTCGAATTTTTTGGTGATCGTATTCCATCCCATAGGCCGGGTTAGAAATCCTTCATAATCTCGTTTTTCCCTGGTAAGAACTCGCCCGTCGTTCAGCGTTATTCGAATGCGGGATGGCATCTCAGCCGGAAACCGCCGGCTGAATTCATCCAATGGGCGCACGAGTACTTTCCGCAGCAACGTCTGTACATCCGCGCGCTCGATGCGCTCCGGCAGATATTGCTCCGGCATCACTTGATCGTCCAGAATAGCCACAGCCACAATATATGGCAGGCTGTGGTCGGCTTCTTCTTTGGTATGCACTGTCATCTTTTCCCCTTCTTCACCGCCGCCGATAATGTTATATGCCACATCGAAGATGTCGATGTCAATTCGATGGATGTCAGCCGCTGTAAACTGATACTCCTGCTTGAGTTCCAGCACACCCTCAATGGTAGATTGAGAGTGAATCTCGGCGTTATATCTTTTGACAATCGTCTGTGGTATGCAATCCAGAACTTCCTTTGACCAATCCAGCTCAAAGGGGCCGCTGATCGCATCCATAAAGCCTTTATTTCCTTCGAAGACCTCCCCTGGCCCGCTGATGCCGCGCATGGCCAGAAATGCTGCATGGAGCGCCCCGAAAGCAGTGTTCGGATATGCCAGCCCTTTCCAGTTGGAAAGAGCGCCTGTGCGGGTCACCCGTAGAGAGTTAAAAGCAGTTCCGCTGATGGCAATTGCATTCGCGGTCTTGACCTGGTCCAGCTCGAGAGCCCTCGCCACCCCGGCGGCAACTGCAAACGATCCCTGGGTCGTATGATCAAATCCTTTCGCGCGGACGGGCGCCACATCGCTCAGCCGGCACTGCACCCGGTAAGCAACTGCCAGAGCAGTGAGCAGATCCTTTCCGCTACTGCCCGCATATTCACAGGCTGCAAGTATTGCTCCTATATTATCGCTCGGATGACAGGTTTCCCCTTTCGCCAGGTAACTATCATTGAAATCCAAGTAGCGAACCAGGGCGCTGTTGTAGAAGGCTGCCCGGTCCGGGGCTGTGCGACCGCCACCGATGAGGGTAGACAGGCCTTCTCCGCCAAATTCTGTGATTTGTGCCCGGATCATTTTTATCGGATCGCCATCGAGCGCACCGATGGCACAACCCAGGGCATCCAAGATCCGAATCTTTTCCTGATGGAGGGTTGTTTCCGAAAGATCTTCGTAGTTCGTTCCAACCACAAACGCCGCCAATTGATCAACCATTGGCATAGCAGCTATATCCTTGCCAGGAACGGGTCGCATGTCAATCAGCTTTGATTCCATTTTGCTCCCTATCTTTGGGGTAATCTATCCCGCTGCTTCTGCGAACGGGTGGGGAGTCTGCATCAGGAGCTTCTTGTCTAATGCAGCTGGGCCACGTCTTTCTGTCAGGTCTCGAGAACGATCCGCTCTCGCGTGGAAATGGGAGCAGGATGGATCGAGGCTTCATTTTGCGTAGATGTACCTTGCTGGCCCGAACGATCGGGTAGCGAAGCATAGGATTCTTTTCCTATCAGGATTACCGGTACTGAAGACTCGCGCAGGATGCGGTTCGCTACGGCGCCAATCATCCATGGATTGTGACCCTGGCCGACAGTTGACATGACGATCAAATCAATTTCTAAGTTCTCTGTCGTGCTTAGAATTGCGTCGACGACAGGGCTTTGCCGAATTTCAACGAAAACTGTGGACACGTTCATTTCTACAATCTCCGCAAGGCGCTTTAGATAGTCTTCCGCTTCCTTACAGACAACGTCTTTCTCGATTTGCAGTTTCTCGTCGATAGGAGTGGGATAGGCAAACGTGTGTGAATCACATCGGGAATACATCTCAAACGGGTACTCCACGACGCGCAGTAGAGTAACTTCAGCATTATAGATTCTTGCAAGTTTACCGGCCAGAGGCAACGCAAACTCTGCTTGCTTTGACCCATCCAGTGGAACTAAAATCTTGTGATACATAAACACCTCCTTATGAAGTCACAAATGGCTGCTTATTTCGTGCCATCCTTGAGGTACCGGGTTTTATATCCTCAGATTACCTCGTTCTGGATTACACGAATCAAGGGATGTAGAAACTGATTTATTACAATACGTGTCCTATAGGAGAATAGCTCATCTCCTACGAAATGTCATCAGACAGGTGTGTAATTGTGCTCCCCAATTGCGATGAATTTTCCCGCTATTCAAATCGAAAACAGAGATCAGACAAATCCGCCTTTTTGCGTAGATGGATGGCGTAAGAATCTAAATTACAACGCAGTTTATATAAACTGCGAACCCAATCCTGTCAGAAAACTAGATAAAGTGATTTTTAATTGCGATAGAATATCACCAGATTTCCATACTTGCTTTTACATAGGAACCTCACGTGAAAATCAAAGCCACAAATACCATTCTATATTGCAAAAAATGGGAGGAGACTGTCGAATTTTATAGAACCGGTTTGAAGTTATTAGTAATTTCCTCCAATGAGTGGTTTGTGGAATTCAAACTCAACGAAATGTCCCGACTAAGTGTTGCCAACGAAGCCCGAACATCCATTGACAGCAGCGATGGAAAAGGAATCACGGTGAGCCTTCAAGTCGCTGACATTGAACAAACCCGGACTGAATTACTGGAAGCCGGGATTACCCCAACGCCCATCAAAGAAGTATGGGGAGCCAGGGCAATCTATGTCCATGATCCCGAAGGAAATAGACTTGAGTTTTGGTCAGGGAGGGCAAAGGTCTAACACTCTCGCTCTGTACTTCCATCTTTATCCCTTATAATACGAGAGATTTCATCCAACTCGTATACGTAGCCCAATAATGCTCAAATACTTCCGCCTCAAACAGCAGCCTGAGAAAGTGGTGCCAGACCTGGGGGCAATCTCCGTCTCCCTGCTGGAAGAGGATGCCAAACTTCCGTTCACGATCCGACAACTGAATAACCTGCCCGAGAATGTCAAGCGGCGGATGTATCGCGGGCTGGTGCCCCCTGCCCTGCTGACGCGCTTCGGCATCGACCCCATCCAGTGGACGGACGCCAGTAAGGAGCAACGGGTATTTCTAAAAGCTGAAGATAACAGCGAAAAGGTGTTGCTCGAGGCGCAAAGCTCTGCGAACGCTTCTGATGAATTCTTTGCGCTTGAGCTTGCGGACAATTCCCTTAACGGCATCGAGTTGAACCTTATCGTGTTGAATGACCCTGCAAAGCCACGCTTCTCCATCGATCGAGCCGAAGATGGCGCGCCGACGATGTTCGGGACCCTAAAGCGTAATCTGCAGGCGGAAGAACAGGCACTGCAGGCGGGGTTGGCGCCGGGTCAGGTCCGCGCGGGGCTGGGCGGTTCGCGCATGGTCTTCGAGCAGGTCGAGGCGTTCCTCTCGATGCTCGGGCACCGCGCCTATTTCCTCGAGCCGCTGACGTATGCGTCTGCCTGGGTGTTCGAGCGGCGCGGCTTTGCCTACGTGCGCGGTCACAAACTGATGGACGATATCCAGCGTGAGTTCCAGCCGGGCGGCAAGCTATATGAATGTCTGGACGATAAGTCAACCTTCCGCAAACGGGACCAAGCGAACACGGTGCGCGGGCGCGCCTGGGCGATCCACGATGGGATTTTGGAGGCACTCGAGGCGCGCTGGGACAATATCCGCATGGTCAAGCAGATTGGGCGTCATGCCGGGGTCGAAACGTTTCCGAAGGCGAACTACTAGGAGGCACATGGCAACCACCCATCGCATCACACGCGCCGCGTATCTCGAGTCGCTCAACGATTTCCGGCAGTTCATCAAGGAACATTGCACGGGCGTTCCGGGCGTCACGGAGGAAGTGCTATACGATGTCCAACTGGCGGTGGATGAAGCCTGTACGAATATCATCTCGCATGGATATGCAGACCTGGACCCCGGCTCGATCATCCTGGACCTTGACATCGATCCCGATCAATTGAGGGTGACTCTCACCGACTTCGGTCACGCATTCGAGCCAAGCAGCGCGCCCATCCCGGATGTGGACGCGCCGATCGAAGAGCGCGAACTGGGAGGCTTCGGCTTGTTCTTTATCCAGCAATCGATGGATGGCATGGACTACCAGGTCACCGAGGACGGCAACAAAATGATATTGACCAAACATCTCAGGCAACCATTGGAGGATCATGATGCAGACAGAAGTTCAACATGAAGCGAATGGCACGGTCGTAAAAGTGACCGGCAGCGTGGACGCCCTCACTGCCGCCGAATTATCCAGGGTCATTACGAACGAGATCGCAGAGGGACATATCAATCTTGTCGTCGATCTCGTGGGCGTCGAATTTATGAGCAGCGCGGGGTTGCGGACACTCTTAGGCGGGGTCAAGGAATCTCGAAGCAGCGGCGGTGACCTGCGCATCGCTTCCAGCAACCCGGGTATTGAGAAGGTCTTGAAGATGTCGGGGTTCCATAACATCGCCAAGGTCTTCCCCTCACAGGCAGAGGCGGTGTCCAGCTTTGGCTCCTAAGGCATGAATCAACAAAAGAAAAAGGTCGCTCTAGTGATCGGAGCTGGCTCTGTCAAATGCGCGGCGGCGCTTGGTCTCTGGAAGGTCCTGGAGCAGGAGGATATCCACTTCGATATGATCGTGGGCTGCAGCGGCGGGAGCATCTACGCGGCTGCCATGGCGATGGGCTTTACGCTCCAGGAATGTATCGAGAATACCAGGAAGCTCTGGAACCGCTCCATCACCCAAAAGCGGAACTGGCGCGCGCTTGCCAGCGTGATCCTGCCCGGTCCGTTAAAGTTCGACAACCGCTTCAGCATGATGAGCGATGCTCCGATGTTGGAAAGTTTTCGATCGGTATTTGGTGATAAGACCTTTGCCGAAACGAAGACGCCATTGTACGTTATGGCAACGGATTTCGAAACGGGCGAATCCGTTGCTCAGCATGAAGGCAGGATCGTGGATGCCCTGCGCGCCAGCGTTGCCATCCCGTATATCTGGTCTGCCTGGAAGCATAATGGACGGCTGCTGATCGACGGTGCAGCC
>JAICQC010000158.1 GCA_025938055.1 Anaerolineales bacterium
TACTCTAGTCAAATTGGCCGGGGGTAATGAGAGACTCGGACTTTTCGCGCACTTCGTCGGCTGTCACTTCACGGTTCAACTGATCCGAAAGATAAATGCCTTCTGAGATGAGCATGGTGTTGAGGGCGAGCTCAGCGCTCGGCAGGAGCTCCACACGCCCCTGTAAAGCGGCGACCCAGTGATGCCCGGCGCTATCGTAGACATCGCCGCCGTCATGCACATTCTTCCAGCGGTATGCGATTTGGTCCAAGTCCATCGTACTGTTAACTTCCAGATCTCCGAGGTTGTGATAGTAACCGAACGGCTGAAGGCGGACGCCGCCGAGCGTTCCGACAATGCTCGAACCCTCAAAGCCATCCAGATGAATGGCCCAGGATTCGATGATGTCCAGCGTCACGTCGTTCGCGAAGTGGACGAAGCCCAACGCCAATTCTTCGACATCATAGCCACTGGATTTTTCGAGCTCCGGCTCCATAGCGATTTTCTGATACGTTTTGCCAGTGATGCGCGCCACGCCGGGGTTGCCGAGCAAATACAGCAGTCCGGCGATATGGTAAACGCCCATGTCGTAAAGGGCGCCGCCCGCCGCATGGCGCTTTTGCACAAAGGTGTGCGTGCCATAGCCATCCACGTAGGGCCGCCCGCGCCGCCGGAACCCGGTGGAGCGGGCGTGATAGAGCTCGCCCAGGTAGCCATCGTCGATGAGCAGCCTGGCTGCGCGCGTTTCAGGTTTGAATAACGTAAAGAGCTGAATAGCGAGCTTGCGACCCAGAGCCTGCGCGGTGTCGTACATGATCCTGGCATCGGCGTACGAACCCGCCATGGGTTTTTCGCAGTAGACGTGCTTTCCGGCTTCCATAGCGGCCACTGCCGCTGGACGATGGAGATTATTATGCAGGCAAATGTCTACCGCTTCGAGGTCGTCGCGCTGCAACAGATCGTGGTAATCGGTATACACGCTGGGAATCTTGAACTGTGCCGCGACGCGTTGCGCGAGAGGTTCGTTAATGTCTGCTATGGCTACGATCTCAGCGCCGGGAATCTGTTGATAGTTTTCAAGATGTTGTTGGGCTCGCTGTCCCGCGCCGATCAACCCCATACGAATGGGCCTGTATTCTGAGGACTCCATTGGTTCTCCTCTGCTCTTGTTAACGTAGTTCGTGGTGCAAAACGCTCAAAAGCAGCCTTGCGAAGGTTGTACATAAACACCACAAATCCAAAAAGAAAAACCTTCGCAAGGCTTGCGCACCAGAAATTAATCCGCCGTCACGCCCAACACGCGGCGAACGAGGGCAACGCTCTTTTTTGCCGCCTCAAATTCGTCGCCCTGGCGTGGAACGCTCTCAATACCCCAGGAGCCTTGGTAACCTGCCTCCTGCAAAATACGCATCGCCCGGGGGATATCTACCGTGGTCTCGTTGCCCTCGGCGTCAAATGCATACGTTTTGAGGTGGGTCGCACGTGCATAGCGGGCGCACCGCTCCCAGCCCATCTCGCGCATTCCCTCGGGCCAATTCCCGGTGTCGAACAGCAATCCGAGTCCCGGCACGGCTTCTATAATGCGCACGACGTTCTCCGGTATGCGCGAGGCGCCCCAGTGATTCTCGATGACGATCTCCATCCCTTTTTCGCCTGCCCGTGGAATCAAATCGTTGTAGCCCGTAACGATTATTTCAAATATATCATCTGGCATTTCGGATGGGCCACCAGAGTCAATCCGAATTTGCTCTACGCCTAATTGCTCGGCAATATTCAGCCAGCGGTGAGCCTTGATCTGCTGGGCTTGCCGCACCTCCGGGCTGGACTCGTAGATATGCGCTCCGTCTACTGCCAGGCAGCCGAACGGCAACCCGGCACTGTCCGCGGTGGTTTTGATTCCAGCGAGATAGTCCAACTCGTCAGCCGACAGCTGCGCATATTCCGGCGTGAAGCTGGAGGGCCCCTCCGGGCGCGCCTCATCGTCGAGCAGCGAAGGCAAATGGCCGTTCCACAGGTCAAGCTGTGTGCACCCTAAGGTATGGCAGTCGCTGATGTATTGGAAGACGTCCTGTTGGCCCGCTTCTAACAAACGGTGGAAACTGTAGGAACAAATGCTAAGCTCCATCTGTTGCTCCAAGATTCTGAGATATGTTTGTCACCAGGGAATTCTTGCTACGACAGAATTTAGTATAAACGCCGGACCTGCACAAATCAATAGCCAAACAGAGATCGCAGGATACTAAATCTTCCCGAACGGAAGGCTATGTTCCAAGCGTGATGCTGCCGGTAGAAATATCAAATGTCCATGGTGCGGAACTATCGAGGCAGTTGGTCCCGTTCGTCACGATGAAATACTCTTCCGGAATGGGGTTCCACGCCCATAGGGTATAACAGCCTTCCACCAGGTCATTAATGACCACGAATTGCGCTGGCTCGAGCGTATAGCTGCGATAGCCGCACGTGCCCTGCGCAGCCTGCGGTCCGCTTGAGTTTAGATACACCGTGACGTTCACTGCTGCCTCTGTCGAATTGTCGATGCGCATTCGGATCGTCTCACCCTCCAGCGAGGGCGGCAGAACTTGATGGATACATGGATCGTCACCGCCGGAAGTGGCACCGGGAACCGCCGTGAAGGTTGCGTCCAGAGTTGGCAGGGGAGGGACAGTGGCGGTGGGAACGGGTGTATCCGTGGGTGTCCCTGTCGGCGTGAGAGTCGGGATGGCAGCCTGAGTCTCTGCGACCATCGTGAAGGCTGCCGCAGCCATCGTGTTTTGAATGTCAACCGGGTCAATTGTGGGTGGGGGTGTAGCCTGTGTGCCGCACGCGCTGAGGATCAGCGTGATTATCAGCACCAGGGTGAGACTCGAAAAACATTTCATGTAGACATCTCCTGAATCGTTTCAGATAGACCTGCGAGGTCTTATAGGTTCTCGATATCCAGCTCCGCCCACAGCGGCAGATGATCCGAGATAAGATACGTCCTCCAGGTCGAGAAGCGGCGCAGCAGAGAGCGGTCCTTTTCTTCGCGGGTGCTCGACACCGTTTGCGCGGACGGCGAGAATTTCTTGAAAGCCGGGTCACTGGCATAGTCCCTGTACTGCTCATCCTGATAGACGCGCTCAAACAAATTATATGTCCCCGTCCGAGGTGTGCTCGTGCCGAGAGGAAACGTGCCCTGCCGGGGCGAGGTGTACCCGATCAGGTCATAATATCTGTCTTTCTTCAGGTTGGTCGGATGCAGTACTTCCTCGGGGATCTGGATCCCGTTTTCCCGCAGGGCATCCACGATCGGCGATTCACGCGTACCCATCTGGAAATCTCCGAGCAGGAATAGGTCCGAGTTTTCATACCGTGAGCGCATGCGCAGGTAGTCTCCTAGTTTTTGAACTTCTGCGAGCCGCACCTTCGTATCGTCCGGACGCCCGCCACCAAAGATAATGTGCGCCGTGCAGACCTGGAACTCATAATTCCCTGAGCGGAACGTCGCCAGCAGGGGCGGGCGCGCGAACTGCTGGGCGGGCACGCCCTGTCCCCTGGGTCCGCGTTCCGGCGGCAGGATGACCTGACCCGAGAAACTGCGGAATTCCACCCTCGGCTCATAGTACAGGATGGCAAACCGCTCGCGATTTCCGATCATGCCGGGCGCCGTTTCACTGACCATCACGTTCCAGTCCGGACCCAGGATCTCGAGCAGGTTTCGCAGGCGACTCAGGTCCCGGTCCACTTCCTGCAAAGCGACCAGGTCAAAACTGCTGATCACCTCTGCCATGTAGAAGAGGCTTTCGGCGTGATCGACCGGCACACGGGCGGGGTTCCCGAACTGGCGCAGCGCCCAGGTGGCGATAAGCAAATTGGATTCGTACTGCCGCGCCGGAATAGAACTGATCAGATCCTTTCGCAAGGAGTCCAATCCCTTTGCCGTGCGCTCGCGCACAGGCTTGGATAGGCGTGAGAGTTCTGCCTCGCTGAATTCGTGGGGTCCAAATTCGAAGGGACCGCCCCCGGCGATAATAATATCCTTGACCACCTTGCGGAGTCCGCGCGCGATATCGGCAAATGCTTCGACCGGGTCTTTCCAGGTCGAGATCGCGCGGGCGCCGGTCGGCAGGAATTGTAGCTTCGCAAACTCAGCCTTGTGCCAGCCTGGAACATCCTCCAGCAGGACGGGAACGACGCGTGACCGTCCCGACGCATGCGCTTCCATCGCAGCCGGAACTTCATACTTATTGATGTACTCCGACGCATTGAAAGCGATGCTGATCAGCAGCAGGATGATGTCGGACGATCGTAGCGCCTCCGCGATCGCCGCGTCCCATTCACTGCCGGGCACGATGTGCCGGTCGTGCCAGCGTACGATCAGATTCTGGCGGGCAAGCAGCTCCAGATACTCATCCAGCCGGTCTCGTAACGCCTCATCCTTATGCGCGTAGGAATAGAAAACCTTCAGTGGTCCGCGTTTCATTCTGGTTTCTCCTTGCCAATGCTGCTGAGTTGAGTATCTACACTATACCCGAAAACCTTTAACCGGTATCAAAGAAGTGACAGTCACTTGTGCACCGGGTTTCCAAAACGGAGTACCTATGTCATAATCAACAGTTCGTAGATCACGAAACAGCTGATTATTCAAATGGAAGACGAGAACCCACGCACTACGGTGCAGCCTTCCGGCACCGTCACCTTCCTCTTCACCGATATCGAAGGCAGCACCAGGCTTGCGCAGGAGCATCCCCAGGAGATGCCAGATCTGCTTGCGCGCCACAACGCCATCTTGACACAATCTATTGAGACGCATCACGGCTTCGTCCTGCGGATCGTTGGCGATTCGTTTTCTGCGGCATTTCATACAGCCAGCGATGCACTATCTGCCGCGCTCGAGGCGCAGCGAGCATTACAGAACGAACCCTGGTCGCCAGCCGCGATCAAAGTGCGGATGGGCATCCATACGGGCTCTGCACAGCTCAAGGACGACCCACAAGGAAGAGGCGCTTCGTATGAAGGATATGCCACGCTGGCGTTGACCCAGCGGATCATGTCCGTAGGGCATGGTGGGCAGATCCTGCTATCACAAATCACACACGACCTGGTCAAGGACAGACTATCGCAAGGAGCCGAATTGCGCGATATGGGGGAACGCCGTCTGAAGGACATCGTTCGCCCCGAACATATCTATCAGGTCAGTGCCCCAAATTTGCTTTCCGAGTTTCCACCGCTGACAACCCTTGAAACCATCAATCACAATCTGCCCGCGCAGCTTACCTCCTTTATCGGTCGTGAACAGGAGATCGAGGAAGCCCGGGAGTTATTAACATCCACGCGCATCTTAACGTTTATCGGTCCGGGCGGGACGGGGAAAACAAGGCTTAGCCTGCAAGTGGCGGCAGAGCAACTCCCTGCATTCAGAGATGGCGTCTGGCTCATCGAACTGGCGCAGCTGGCTGATTCGACCTACGTCCTCTCTACCATTGCATCCGTGTTCCATCTGCGCGAGCTTCAGGGCATCCCGCTAATCGACACTGTCACCGATTATTTGCGCGGCAAACAGTCCCTGTTCGTTCTGGATAACTGCGAGCACCTCATCGAAACCTGTGCCCGGCTCTCGGAACATTTCCTGCAGACCTGCCCGAAACTGAAGATCATCACGTCGAGCCGCGAAGCCCTGGGGATCGATGGAGAAACGGTCTACCGCGTGCCTTCGTTATCACTTCCCTCTGCGCAGGGCGGCGGAAGCAAGGGGGTAATGGAGTACGAAGCCATACGTCTCTTCAGTGAGCGTGCCAGAAAAGCAAATCCACAATTTGCGTTGACAAACGAAAATGCTCCGTCTGTGACCCAGATCTGCAAACGACTGGACGGCATTCCACTGGCGATCGAGCTGGCTGCGGCGCGCGTCAAATTGTTCACACCGCAGCAAATTGCAGAACGTCTCGACGACCGCTTTAAGCTACTCACTGGCGGAAGCCGCACCGCACTGCCGCGCCAGCAAACCCTGCGGGCGTTGATCGACTGGAGCTATCTCACTCTGAACGAAACGGAGCAGGGCGTCCTGCGCCGGCTCGCGGTCTTTTCAGGCGGCTGGACATTCGAAGCCGCGGAATCCGTCGCGGGCGAGATCGAAGCGATGGATGGTCTGTCGGGATTGGTCAACAAGTCGCTGGTCAATGTGGAAGAGAAGGAAGGCGAATCCCGTTATCGCTACCTTGAGACCATCCGGCAATACGCAATGGAAAAACTGCTGGAATCAGGGGTTGCCGTGGATGCACGTACTCAGCACTTAGCTCATTTTCTGGAATATGGCAAGCGCGCTGAGGCAAATTTCGGCACCGCACAGAGACTCCTATGGCTCGATCGGCTGGAGGTGGAACACGATAATCTCCGGTCAGCCCTGGGCTGGGCACTGGAAAGCGACTCCCAATCCGCGCTGCAAATGGTCTGTTCATTATCTGTTTTCTGGCTGTCACGCAGTTATCTGACAGAAGGATGCAACTGGTGTCAGGCTGCAATAACTCGCGCAGAAGAAGTATCACTGGCTGAGGATCATCTGGCTCAATTACGTTCCCGGGCATATATTGCTCTGGCAATGTTATCCGTCAATCATGGAGACCACCACACAGGGCAGACCGCCGCCAGGCAGGCGGCTGCCCTCGCCCGCCAGGTAGACGATTCTCTACAGTTGGCGCGCGCCCTGAATTTTCTGGGATTGTCCTCCGCGTTCTTGGGCGACGAAGCACTGGCATTCGAGTCGTTGCACGAAAGCGAACGTCTCTGCCGGGAATTCGGTTACAAAGACTATCTTGCCTCGGTTTTGCAATCTCTCGCCTACATCACGCTGGAGATCCATGGAGAGAAAGCCGCAGAACAATTACAAGCCTACATGGAAGAAAGTCTTGCATTGTCGCAGGGCTCCGCGGACCCCGAGGCGGCGGTACGGACCGAAGGCATTCTGGCAAGACTGGCGTTCTTTCGGGGCGATATGGCGGAGGCCCGAAAACATGCCGACCTTATGCTTGACCTCCATAAGGAAATGGGAGATCAACTCAGTGTCACCGGGCATCAGAGCGCGATGGGGCATGTCGCGCGGCAAATGGGGAATTATCAGGAAGCGCTTGCTCTGTATCGTGAAACTCTCCCGGACTGGCAGAAGATGGGCCACCGCGGCGCGGTCGCACATCAACTGGAATGTTTTGCATTTATCGCCAAAGCACAGGAGCAGGGTGAGCGGGCAGTCAAACTGATGAGTGCAGCGGATGCATTGCGCCAAGCCAGCAATTCAGCGAGGACACCGCAGGAGCAGATCGAGTATGAAAAGGAACTGGCAGGACTGCGAGCCGGTATGGATGAAAAAACATTCGATTTGCTCTGGGCAGAGGCACAGTCCATGAACATGGAGCAGGCGATCGATCTTGCGATGGATGAAAACGGGGAGTGACCTTTCGTCCCCGGATCTAGACTGGAGTTTTGCCGGGCAAGATCTCCTTCAGTACTTTGAAACCCGCACAAGGCAGAAAGATTTCAGATTGGAATGAATAAGCCCGTATAGGGAGGCTGCGCGCCCTCTACTTCCTCCATCGCTGGAAAATGTGCCCTGAGTTGTTTTTCAATTTGGGGGTCATCGATTTCAATGTAGAATCCGTTTCCGTCCCAGGCGCGCAGGAAGATCCAGGGAGAATCTCCCCCGGGATCGACACCGTAGAAGTCACCTGTTATCGTTTGCTGGATGCCCGATACGATGCGCAGAAAATCGCGTCCATTGATCGGCCTATCCTGGTCGGTAAATGCGTACAGTTCGGCTGCCTTCTCTCCGTAGCAGGTCACACCGCTGCCGAACCACGTCGAACGGAAAGCCCGCTCGCCGAGCGCGGCGACCAAGCCCTGGAGATCGAGAGCCTGCGCGCGTTTCTCCGGCTGTGCCTGCTTGATTCCCTGACTGTCGTTAGGAACGACACTTCTATCCTGTACATGGTTTTGATCTCCTTCACTCCATTGGCTCAGTTTTTGTTCGATCTCTGCCCTGGCGAGCGCATCCTGGGTAAGCGTAAGAAATCGCCTGTAGTCGGAAGTTGCACCCTGCCGGTGCCCGGCTTGTTCATGGGACACGCCGCGCCAGTAATAGGCACCCTCATCGTTCGGTGAGAGTTGGATGACCTTGGAAAAGTCTGCAATAGCTTGCTCGAAATCGCCTTGCTGGAAATACGCCGTCCCACGATTGAAATAGCTATCGGGGTTCCTTGGGTCGAGCCGGATGCCCTCGGTCAGGTTGACGATGGATTGCCGCAAATTCCCCATACTCCCGTGGGTAACGCCGCGCTGGATGTACATGGCGGATAGCTGCGGGTCTATGGTAAGAGCCTTCCGGTACTCTTCGTGCGCGCGATCATGCTGCCCGAGCTGTTCGTAGGCTACGCCTCGAAGATGAAGCGCTTCTGCGTCTTGAGGCTGGAGCGCCAGGGCAGAGCTATAGTCCGCGATTGCCTGCACATAATTCCGCAGCCGATAATACGCAGCGGCGCGTTCTTTCAAAAGCTTTGCCTGTCGGGGAGTAGATTCGAGCGACTGGTTCAGCGCCAGGATCCGGCGGGCGGGCTTGGCGATCCGGGGTATCTCAGCAGGGGAGGCGTTGTAATCCGTCAGTCGGTCCTCAGGCGCGGGCTGTTGATGGGCTTCGATCAGCTCCGGCTTCAGTCCGATTGCTACGGTATATCCGGTAATCGCTTCCCGGACCTGTCCACGACGATAGAGAATATTCGCCCGGAAGTAGTGCGCCTCAGCATAGATCGGATCGGTCTTGAGGGCGGCTTCGTAACAGGTTAGAGCCCGGTCATCCTCGCCGGCTCGATGGAACGCCACCCCCAGGCTAGCCTGCGCAGCGATATGACCGGGACGTTCCGCGACCAACCTGGACAATTCGCCGATGGCTTCTCGGTACGCTCCACTGAAACCCAACTTGATTCCCTGCACAAAGCGCGGATCGGGACGCTCCGGGGGCTCGATATCCTTACCGATGGAATGCACCGCACGCGGCGCAGGCTCTGGCTTAACGAGCAGAGGTTCTTCCTGTACAGGATTCGCCTCAGAGTCTGGGGCGGTTTCTTCTATCGGCGTGATCTTCTCATCCAGGGACTCCACTTCATGGATGGGTTGTATGGGTGCTGGCTTGGCAGGTGGGAGATCTTCGTCCTCCGGCTCCACAGAAAAATCTGAATCACTGTCCTCTTCGAGTGTGATCTCCTCTTCATCCGGCTCTACATAAGTAGGTGAATTGATTGGCTCTACAGGAGTGGCCTCCTTACCACCAGGCTCCAGGATGGTAGATGAGTAGACAACCCGGGCGGGTGGGAGATCATCACGGACGGGCGGCAGCGGCAAAGGGATCTGGGGAAAAGAAGCTAACCAGGCTTCTTTGATCGCCTGCAGGACTTTTTCCTTCAACCCTGGATTTTTGAAATCATGCGTTTGCCAGAAGGGATAATTCAGGAACACTGCTTTGTGGTTGCGCTTTATTTCCAGGTAAAACTCCATCCGCTTGTAAAGATAGGAGTTGGCGAGCAGGGTGAATTGTTCAACGGCGTTTTTTCCCTGCAAGCCAAATTTTTCAGGAACAAAGCCTTGAAACGCATCTCCAAAATATGCTTCCACGACTTTGATGTGACCAATAATATGCGCGTTAAATGATTCCACTTCGTCTGTCGGAATCCACAATTCCTGATACTGAGAACTGCCGACTGCATGCGTTTCGAATTGACTGATGTAGTCCTCTTCCACTTTGAACTGGGTCACGTATCCTGCAA
>JAICQC010000468.1 GCA_025938055.1 Anaerolineales bacterium
GTAACCAGTATTTTTGTGGAAGTGGGATCGATTGCCATGAAAACTGCCTTCCGCGGAAATAAAATGAATGGACTATAAAAAGATTATAGTCCATTCATGGAATCGCTAAATGAGTATGCGCGGCAGAAGGCAGAGACTCCTGCCGTTTTCGCTAGCGTAAGAGGATCAAACCCGCATCACGCGGACCGTGACCGCCTCGCTGATACCCTTCAATTCCAGGCTGCGTGACTCTAACTGGCTGCTATCCATGCCTGCGGCGTTGAGAGCCTGTTCGCTGATAAGAATCTCTCCGGCAGCCGCTTTGGAAGCAATCCGCGCTGCAGTATTGACTTCATCTCCAATCGCTGAAATATTGACCAAACCCTCGGCTGAACCCATCGCGCCAAAATAAGCGACTCCAGCATGGACCCCGATTCCTACGGGAATCTTTTGTTGCACCATGATCTGTTGGATTTTTCGTGCGGCGTGGATTGTCTTGGCAACATAATCCTGCCCGGCAAAGCCTGCACCCCAAAATGCAGCGACAGCATCTCCCGCGAGTTTTTCGATCAGACCATCTTCCGATGCTATGGCTTCTGTGGATTCCACAAAAAATCGGTTGATGAGTTCCCTGAATTCCGTAACCGTCATTTGTTCCGAGAGGGCGGTGGAACCCCGTATATCCACAAACAACATGGACATTTCCACTTCAGCACCGCCCGGATGCTTTTTTGCAAAATCCTCGCATACATTGCAGAAATACGGATTTAGCTCAGATTGCTTTCTGCCAAGCATGCGCATCATCAAGCCACCCATTCCCTCAAAGGGGGAGTAACAAATCTTGCAACGCGGGTCGTGGGGCAGCATTCGAAAGGCGCGAAATAAATTTTTTTCAACTTTGAAAGCATCCGTCGTGAACCAGTCGTGCCACATCTGGTCGTATTGGGATTTTTCGTCACTCATCAGCACATCCTTGTGGGCAGTGAGAGTTTGCAGAATAATACAGTCTCGTTACAGACTCATCCAATATACTCTTGAAGCTATTCATTTAGTACATCATAAATATCTTGGAAAATCCGTGCAACCAATTCTCGTAATTTGTTACTCCCTAATCCAGCCATTTCAATAGCATCACCCTTGCCCAGGTCAAGGTCATAATTTCTGTGCACGATCTCTCGTTTCTTGAAAGTCTCCCAGTTCAAAAAATTGCGGTTTGTGGGTGTCGTCCAACTGTTCTGCCAGTAGACGCCGTCTTCACAGATTAAGAAACCTTCTTTTCCCGTTCGGAAGGGGGTTGTATCACAATACAGAAAGATTTCCTTTCCATTCGGAAACACACGAAATGATTTTCTGAGTTTACCCATTCTTTTGACAGGAATGGATTCGCCATTTTTAAAATCACTACTCATGTGCTCATCGCAGACCTCACGGATCTTATCCGCTATGATTTGCGCTTCTGTTTTTTCAGGCTCCGCTTCCTTTTCAATTTGCAGGGGAGCGCCGCAGGACGGGCATGTGGAACGAAATGATTCAGAATGAGCGCCACAATATTTACAGGTAATCATATGCTTCACCTTTGCGCAAATCGGTAAAACGCTGGATCTAAATGTTGTTCACAAGATGTCCTATTCAGTCAACAACCTCTCATGATAGAGAAATTCCCTCATCAGCTCAGGGACGATCCTGGCATATTCTTTGCGGAGATCAGGGCCCATCCTGGAGACGGTTGTATGCCAGGCAAGCGCCTTGACGATGGATGCCACCGGCTTTGAAAGCTGGTAGGCAGTTTGCAAATCATCCTTCGATGCAAATTGCTCAAACGGCTTAAAGTAGATGTCGAGCAATTCAGCCATTTCCGGTGTAAAGGCATAATCTTCCAGATCCAGCGCGATCTCGATGCTGACGAAAAAGGTGCGCAGCGTTACAAAAGGATGTGTCACGCTGGCATCACCCCAGTCGAAAAATGTGATTCGTCCATCTTTCACCAGGACGTTACCATCATGGAAATCCCCGTGGTTGAGAGACTCAGGGATGCCGTATGCCGCGAGTTCTGAGCATATCTCTTCGAGGCGTGATGTCATGCCTTTCACCTGCTGCCAATCCGTGGAGGTCAATCCCTTTTCCTGGTCGATCAGCATGCTGGCTTCATCCGCGAGCAGCTCCGTAAATAAGGTGGGCAAAACAGTCAACCGCTGGTCTGGAATACGCAGGGAGAGCAGTTCCGTGACGTGCTCCGCCAGCCCGATCTGCACTTCTGCATAACGGGCAATGACCGGCTTCCATTGTGCGATATCCTTCGTCGGGCGGATGGAGGCGCGCAGTTGCTCACCGCCGTCGCGCATCAGCATCCAGCCGCGCCCCGCGCCGACCGCAACAAATTCGGGCATGGAATCCGGGAACCAGCGAGCCAGAGATTGCGTCAGCGCGGCTTCGTAGATCGTCTCTGGCGCGGTGGCTTTAAAGAACAATTTTCCCTGATCTGTGGGGATATGCAGCACCGTGGACCATGCGTACCTATGCGGCTGTTCGATCTCGCCTGTGATGTGGATGGAGTGACGTTCCGTTTCTGCACGGATCCACTCCTCTGCCTGCTTTCGCCAATCAGGGTCCTGCCAGAGAAGTTGAGATTGATTTGACATGATTATTTGTCTATTCCTGGTGATTAATGTTTCGAGACGAGCAGCGCCAGCCGATAGTCAGAAGGCTGGACTTTCGTAGTTGGATTCTGCGGGTAAGGCGTCACCCTGACAATCTGGATCAGGTAATCTCCCACTTGGGCGCGATTTGTGACCCCCTCGAACTGGACGTTGGGTGAACGACCGTCCTGGTCGGTAAACGTTTGCAGAGTGAAGTCCGCTGGAGCGCCGTTCCCCTGCCAAACGGAGAGCGAGACTGTCACCGGTCCGCTGGCGGCACATTCGACCTCCCTCGGGCAGCGCTCATCGCCCACCACCGAGTGGAAGGTGATCGTCAGGTCCGTATCCGTAACCGCCGCGGATTGTTCAGGACCCAGCGTGAACTCATTGTCCAGCGTCGCCGCGAGAGAAGACAATGGTGTCGCCATTTGACAGGCTGACAGTACATGAACAATGCACAGGGCTGCAAGGATAAGCTTGGTTTTCATCGGGATGTGCGAGGATTATAGCATTACTACAAAGTGCCTCAGCCTGGGAAACCTTGAAGGAAATAAATCAAGACGATACCTGAGTTCGTGGAACGAACGTAAAATTCTTACTCGATTCCTGGCTCCATTTTCTTGACACAACAAATCCATCATGTTATCCTTGGGGTTGTAGGATACCAGTAGTTTGCTTTGGAAGTACCAGGTTGGCTCACGGATCTCCGTGAGCCGCTTTGTTTTACGCCGTTGAGGCGCTCCGATGCAACACCCAATGAGTACCCTCCATATTTTTCATTTGCCATAAGGAGGCAAAAATGTCGGAACGTATCAACGGTACAGTCAAGTGGTTCAATGGAACGAAGGGCTACGGCTTCCTCGCACGCGATGGCGGCGAAGATGTTTTCGTCCACTTCTCGGCCA